>NZ_JBHSRF010000034.1:0-89027 GCF_042658925.1 Sphaerisporangium aureirubrum | reverse complement strand
GTATGACGAATCGACTTTCTGGCTGGGGTTTCGCGGCGATCGGGGCGGGGGCCGGGGCCATGGTGACGGTGCATGTGGCATCGGATGTGAACCCGTTGTACGGGATGATTAGTGAGTATGCGTTTCATCCGTATGGGGCGCTGCTGGCGGGGTCTCTGGGGTTGTTCGCGGCGGGGTCGGCGTTGTTCGCGATGGATCTGGCGCGGCGGGGGGCGGCGGCGGGGGTGGTGGGGCTGGTGACCGTGTGGAGTTGCTGCATGGTGATGATCGCGGCGTTTCCTACGGACCGGCCTGGGATGTCGTTGTCGATGTCCGGGGGGATTCATCGGTACGCGGCGTTCGCGGCGTTTGTGGCCATGCCGGCCGCGGGGCTGCTGGTGGCCGCGTATGGCGGGCGTCATGCGCGACTGCTGCGGGGGCTGAGTGTGGCCGCCGGCGTGTTTCTCGTGCTGGTGCTGCTGCCTTACGCCCTGCGCATGTTCGGGGTCGACACCGGCGGTGTTCCGGCGGGGCTCACCCAGCGGATGGTGGTGGTGACCGAGGTGGGGGTCCTCGCGCTCATCGGCCTGGCCACGGTCACCGGTCGTCTCGGCGCCGCTCCGGCACGCGCCCGGCTCGCTCGCGTTCCGGCGACCGCCTCGCACTGAGGCGCACGCCGGGGGGCGGGAAGGGGCCGGGCGGCCTCGCGGGGGCGGGCCGCCCGGGGGTGGGTCAGATGAGGCCGAGCTGGGTCACGGCGTCGCGTTCCTCGGTGAGTTCGCGGACCGAGGCGTTGATGCGGTCGCGGGAGAAGGCGTTGAGGGGGAGGCCTTGGACGATTTCCCACTTGCCGTGGCGGGAGATGGCGGGGAACGAGGAGATGAGGCCCTCGGGGACGCCGTAGGAGCCGTCGGAGGGGAGGGCCACGGAGGTCCAGTCGCCTTCGGGGGTGCCGTTGAACCAGTCGTGCACGTGGTTGAGGGCGGCGTTGGCGGCGGAGGCGGCCGAGGAGGCGCCACGGGCTTCGATGATGGCGGCGCCGCGCTTGGCGACCGTGGGGATGAAGGTGTCGCGGAGCCAGGGCTCGTCGACCTGCTCGGCGGCAATCTTGCCGTTGACCTCGGCGTTGTAGAGGTCGGGGTATTGGGTGGCGGAGTGGTTGCCCCAGATGGTCATGCGCGTGATGGCGGTGACGGGGACGTCGAGCTTGGCGGCGAGCTGGGAGAGGGCCCGGTTGTGGTCGAGGCGGGTCATCGCGGTGAAGCGCTCGGCGGGGACGTCGGGGGCGTGGGACTGGGCGATCAGGGCGTTGGTGTTGGCGGGGTTGCCGACGACCAGGACGCGGACGTCGTCGGCGGCGTGGTCGTTGATCGCCTTGCCCTGGGGGCCGAAGATGCCGCCGTTGGCCTGGAGCAGGTCGCCGCGCTCCATGCCCTTGGTGCGCGGGCGGGCGCCGACGAGCAGGCCGACGCTGGTGCCGTCGAACGCCTGGTTGACGTCGTCGGTGATGTCGATGCCCTGGAGCAGCGGGAACGCGCAGTCGTCCAGCTCCATGGCGGTGCCTTCGGCGGCCTTCACGGCCTGCGGGATCTCCAGCAGGCTCAGCCGCACGGGCACGTCCGGGCCGAGAAGGTGCCCTGAGGCGATACGGAAGAGCAGCGCGTAGCCGATCTGGCCGGCGGCGCCGGTGACGGTGACCTTGACGGGACGACCCTGCGACATGACGTTCCCCTACATGGGCGTTGACGGTTTTCCGAACAGCCGAAGGCTATCCGTTCGACGGGGGGCACCCGTCACGCAGGGCCCGTGCCTGTGGACAACCGCACGAAACTCCCGGGAATTCTGTTCGTGATCACCCCGGCGGGTCCGTTGACGGCGTGGCGCGGCGGTCCTAGGGTTCGGGCACCGTCATGTCGGCCTGCCCCTCGGGAGGTCCCCCATGCCCATGGTCGAAACGGTGCGAGGCCCGGTCGAGGCGGATGCGCTCGGCCAGACGCTCATGCACGAGCACGTGTTCGTCCTGTCCCCCGAGCATGTCGAGAACTACGGCCGGCGCACCTGGTGGGACGAGGAGCGGCGGGTGGCCGACGCGATCGCCAAGCTGCGCGCGCTGAACGCCAAAGGCGTCACCACCATCGTCGACCCCACGGTCTGGGGACTCGGCCGGTACATCCCGCGCATCCAGCGGGTCGCCGCCGAGGTGCCCGGCCTGAACATCATCGTCGCCACCGGGCTGTACTCCTTCGACGAGGTGCCGCACCAGTACGCTCACCGCGGCCCCGGGCTGCTGCTCGACATGCCCGAGCCGATGATCGAGGACTTCACCCGGGACATCACCGAGGGCATCGCCGACACCGGGGTGAAGGCCGCGTTCCTCAAGTGCGTGGTGGAGAGCAGGGGCCTGACCGAGGGTGTGGAGCGGATCTGCCGCGCGGTGGCCCGCACCCACGTGCGCACCGGCGTGCCGATCATCGTGCACACCGACGCGTTCACCCGGTCGGGGCTGCTCGCCCTCGACCTTTTCGCCAAGGAAGGCGTCGACCTCACCAAGGTGGCCGTCGGCCACGCGGGCGACTCCAACGACCTGGACTACCTGATGCGCCTGGCCGACACCGGCGCCACCCTAGGCATGGACCGCTTCGGCCTGGACGTCTACAACTCCACCGCCGACCGAGTCGCCACGGTCGCCGCCCTGTACGACCGCGGCTACGCCGACCGAATGGTCCTCAGCCACGACACCGCCTGCTTCATGGACTACTTCGCCGGCGCATGGGACGACGCCGTCCCCCTCGTAGTCCCCAACTGGCGCTTCGGCCACATCCACGACGACGTCCTACCCGCCCTGAAGGAAAAGGGCGTCCCCGACGCCGCCATCGAGCAGATGCTGGTGACCAACCCGCGCCGCTACTTCTCCTGACACCCCACCCATGGGCCGGAGCCGGCCGTGGGCGGAGTCGGCGGTGCGCCGGAGTCGGCGGTGCGCCGGAGTCGGCGGTGCGCCGGAGCCGAGCGTGCGCCGGGGACGGCCGCATGTGCCGGAGTCGGCCGTGGGCCGGAGTCGGCCGTGGGCCGGAGTCGGCCGTGGGCCGGAGCCGAGCGTGGGGCCGGGGACGGCCGCATGGGCCGGACCGATCGCGTGGCCGGAGGCGGTCCGATGGAGGGTCTGATGGGGGGACTGTGTCAGCGCGGCCCCTTGTCCAGGCCTGCCTTGCGTAGGGCCTCGGCGAGGGCGCCGGTGGGGGTGGGTTCCTGTTTGGGGCGGCCGCTGCCGCCAGCGCCAGCGCCGCCGCCGCCGCGCCGCTGGGGGCCGCCGCCTTGGCGGCTGCGGGGGCGGTCGTCCTGGGTGCGGTCGCCGCGGGTTCCGGGGGAGGGCTTGGTGTCGTCGTCCAGGCGGAGGGTTAGGGAGATGCGCTTGCGGGGGATGTCGACGTCCAGGACCTTCACCCGGACGATGTCGCCGGGCTTGACGACTTCGCGGGGGTCCTTGATGAAGCGGTTGGACATCGCCGACACGTGGACCAGGCCGTCCTGGTGGACGCCGACGTCCACGAAGGCGCCGAAGGCGGCGACGTTGGTGACGACGCCCTCCAGCAGCATGCCGGGCTCCAGGTCGGAGATCTTGTCGACCCCCTCCTTGAAGGTGGCGGCCCGGAACGCGGGGCGGGGGTCGCGGCCGGGCTTCTCCAGCTCCTTCAGGATGTCGGTGACGGTCGGCAGCCCGAAGGTGTCATCGGCGAAGTCGGACGGCCGCAGCGCGCGCAGCACCGACCCGTTGCCGATCAGCGCCCGCAGCTCGCCCCCGGTGTTGTCCAGGATGCGGCGCACCACGGGGTAGGACTCGGGGTGCACGCTGGAGGCGTCCAGCGGGTCGTCGCCGCCGGGGATGCGCAGGAAGCCCGCGCACTGCTCGAACGCCTTCGGCCCGAGCCGGGGGACGTCCTTGAGGGCGCGCCGGGTGCGGAACGGGCCGTTGGCGTTGCGGTGGAGCACGATGTTCTCCGCGAGACCCGACCCGATGCCCGAGACCCGGGTGAGCAGCGGCGCCGAGGCGGTGTTGACGTCCACCCCGACGGCGTTGACGCAGTCCTCGACCACCGCGTCCAGCGAGCGGGACAGCTTGGTCTCGGCGATGTCGTGCTGGTACTGCCCGACGCCGATCGACTTGGGGTCGATCTTCACCAGCTCAGCCAGAGGGTCCTGCAGCCGCCGGGCGATCGACACCGCGCCGCGCAGCGACACGTCCAGCCCGGGGAGCTCCTGGCCGGCGTACGCCGAGGCGGAGTAGACCGACGCCCCGGCCTCGGACACCACGATCTTGGTGAGCGGCAGGTCCGGGTGGCGCTTGATCAGGTCCCCGGCCAGCTTGTCGGTCTCCCTGGACGCCGTGCCGTTGCCGATGGCGATGAGCTCCACGCCGTGCTCGCGGGCGAGCCGCGCCAGCACCGCGACGGACTCGTCCCAGCGGCGCCGCGGCTCGTGCGGGTAGATGGTCTCGGTCGCGACGACCTGCCCGGTGGCGTCGACCACGGCGACCTTCACGCCGGTGCGCAGCCCGGGGTCGAGCCCCATGGTGGCGCGGGTGCCGGCGGGGGCGGCGAGCAGGAGGTCGCGCAGGTTGGTGGCGAACACCCGCACGGCCTCGTCCTCGGCGGCCTGCCACAGGCGCATCCGCAGGTCGATGCCGAGGTGCACCAGCACCCGGGTGCGCCACGCCCAGCGCACGGTGTCCAGCAGCCAGCGGTCGGCCGGGCGGCCCCGGTCGGCGACCTCGAAGCGCTGGGCGATCCGCACCTCGTACCCGGTGGGGCCCTCTTCGGCGGGGTCCTGCTCGGGCTCCAGGGTGAGGGTGAGGACCTCTTCCTTCTCGCCGCGGAACAGGGCGAGCACCCGGTGGGAGGGCAGCTTGGTGAACGGCTCGGCGAAGTCGAAGTAGTCGGAGAACTTGGCGCCGGCCTCCTGCTTGCCGTCGCGGACCCGCGACAGCACGCGCCCGCGCGACCACATGCGCTCGCGCAGCTCCCCGATGAGGTCGGCGTCCTCGGCGAAGCGCTCGATCAGGATGGCCCGCGCCCCCTCCAGCGCCGCCGCGGCGTCGGCCACGCCCTTGTCCGCGCCCACGAACACCGCCGCGGCGGCCAGGGGGTCGCGGGTGGGGTCGGCGAGAAGGCCGTCCGCGAGCGGCTCCAGGCCCGCCTCCCGGGCGATCTGGGCCTTGGTGCGGCGCTTGGGCTTGTAGGGGAGGTAGATGTCCTCCAGGCGCGCCTTGGAGTCGGCGGCCATGATCTGCGCTTCCAGCGCGTCGTCGAGCTTGCCCTGGGAACGGATGGACTCGAGGATCGCCGTGCGCCGCTCCTCCAGCTCGCGAAGGTACCGCAACCGCTCCTCGAGGCCGCGCAGCTGCGCGTCGTCGAGCATCTCGGTCGCCTCCTTGCGGTAGCGGGCGATGAACGGCACGGTCGCGCCGCCGTCGAGCAGCTCGACGGCCGCCCGCACCTGCCGCTCCCGCACGCCGAGCTCGTCGGCGATCTGCTGATGGATGGAGATCGTCACGGTCGTGGTCCGCCTTCGTGTCAGAGGACATCGAGGTCCGGGGAGAATTCTGCATGCTCCCGGGCTCGTTGTCGCGCCGGGCGGTCGCCCCTGTGGACAACCTCGCCGAGGCCGTGCTCCCGGGGAGGGGTTCATCCCGCCGGGCATCCCGCCTGTGGATAACCAGGTGACGCCGTCGGTGAGATCGGCCGGAGGCGAGATAGGCTGCCATTCCCGGAGCCGCGCGCGCCATGGCCTCGCCCGGTGCGTCGCTACGCCACGACGTCCTGGCGGTCGCGGGAAGTGGAGGATGGCGTGAGAATCGTGATGACACTGGTCGGGGCGCTGGTGATCCTGAGCTGCCTGCTTGTGCTGCTCCGTACCTGGATCCCGGCCCGCCGCAGACAACTGCCCGCCGCGGACGACCCCAAGGAGATCCTCAGGAAACGCTACGCGGCGGGCGAGATCGACGAGGACGAATACCTGCGCCGGATGTCCGGCCTCTCACAGGACTGGTGAAGGGCGGGGAGCCGGGGGCGGGTGCCCGGCTCCCCGCCGGGGCGGGCGGCTAGCCCAGCCCGTTCCTCATGGCGGTGATCAGCTCGCCGTTGGCCGTGTCACCGGTCAGCTCCCAGAAGAAGGAGCCGCCGAGGCCCTGGTTGCGGGCGTAGCTCATCTTCCCGGCGATGGTCGACGGCGTGTCGTAGCTCCACCACTGGTTGCCGCAGAAGGCGTACGCGGTGCCGGCGACGGTGCCGGTCGCCGGGCAGCGGGTCTTGAGCACCTTGTAGTCCTCGTTGCCCGCTTCGTACGTCCCGGGCGCCGGTCCGGTGGCCGAGCCGCCGGGAGTGCTCTGGGTGACGCCCGTCCAGCCGCGGCCGTAGAAGCCGATGCCCAGCAGCAGTTTGCTCGCCGGGACGCCCTTGCTCTTGAGTTTCTGGATCGCGTTGTCGGAGTAGAAGCCAGGGGTCGGGATGCCGGTGTACGAGGTCAGCGGCGAGTGGGGCGCGGTCGGGCCGTTGGCGGCGAAGGCGCCGAAGTAGTCGTAGGTCATGACGTTGTACCAGTCGAGGTACTGCGCGGCGCCGCCGTAGTCGGCCGCGTCGATCTTGCCGCCGCTGGTGCCGTCGGCGGTGATGGCCGCGGTGACCAGGTAGTTGGAGCCGAAGCGGGAGCGCAGCGCCGACATCAGGTTGCGGAACGACGCCGAGCCGCTGGTGTCACAGCTCAGGCCGCAGGCGTTGGGGTACTCCCAGTCGATGTCGATGCCGTCGAAGACGTCGGCCCAGCGGGGGTCCTCCACCAGGTTGTAGCAGGAGTTGGCGAACGCCGTGGGGTTGGCCGCCGCCTGGCCGAAGCCGCCGGACCAGGTCCAGCCGCCGAACGACCAGAGGATCTTCAGCCCGGGGTACTTCGCCTTGAGCTTGCGCAGCTGGTTGAAGTTGCCGCGCAGCGCGCCGGCGTCCCAGGTGTCGGCCACGCCGTCGACGCTCTCGGCCGCGCTGTAGAACCGGTCGTAGTCGGCGTAGGAGTCGCCGATGGCGCACCCGCCGTTGGTCACGTTGCCGAAGGCGTAGTTGATGTAGCCGAGCTTGGCGGCCGAGCCGCTGGTGTCGATGTTCTTGACGTGGTACGCCCGCTGGTACACGCCCCACTCGACGAAGTACCCGAGCAGCTTGTTGCCGCCTCCGCCGCCGCCCGGCTGGGTGGTGGCGCTGATCTGGTTGCTGGCGGCCGACAGGTTCCCTGCGGCGTCGCGGGCCCGCACGGTGTAGGTGTAGGCCGTGGAGGCGCTCAGGCCGCCGTCGGTGTGCGTGGTGCCGGTGACGGTGGTGACCAGGGTGCCGCCGCGGTAGACGTTGTAGCCGGTGACGCCGACGTTGTCGGTGGAGGCGTTCCAGGCCAGCGACACGCTGGAGGAGGTGGTCCCGGTGGAGCGCAGGTTGCCCGGCGTGCTCGGCGCGGTGGTGTCGCCGCCGGAGCCCTGCGTGGTGACGCTGATCTGGTTGCTGGCCGCCGACAGGTTCCCGGCGGCGTCGCGGGCCCGCACGGTGTAGGTGTAGGCCGTGGCGGCGCTGAGGCCCGTGTCGGTGTGCGTGGTGCCGGTGACGGTGGTGACCAGGGTGCCGCCGCGGTAGACGTTGTAGCCGGTGACGCCGACGTTGTCGGTGGAGGCGTTCCAGGCCAGCGACACGCTGGACGAGGTCGTCGCGGTGGAGCGCAGGTTGCCCGGGGTGCTCGGCGCGGTGGTGTCGCCGCCGCCGCTCCCGCCGGTCACCGCGATGGCCGACACGGTGGCGTAGTTGGCGCCGCCGTTCATGTTGAACTGCACGTTGAGCTGGCCGTCGCTGACCGTCGCGGAGAACGTGCGGTCGCAGGCCGTCAGCCCGCCGCAGGAGGCGAAGATGTCGAACGCGGTGAGCACCGTCGTGCCCTCGGCCCGCACGTCGAACCGGCGCTGCCCCGCGGCGTTCGCCCAGTCCTCCACCATCTTCAGCGTCACCTGGTAGGTGCCGTTGGCCACGTCGAACTTGTAGCCGGTCCACCCGTTGAAGGTGTTGTAGTTCTGGTAGAGGGAGTCGTCGGTCGTGCCGGCGATGCCGCTCGCCGTCGACCCGGTCCCGTACGAGGTGTCGTAACCCCAGTTTCCGCTGCTGTAAGCCTTGTCGGCCACCCACGAGGTGCCCGAGCCGTCGGTCAGGGCGGGGCCGCCGGCGTTGGCGCGGATCGGCACGGCCACCGCGCCGAGCGCCCCGGGCGCCGTCGCCACCACCACGCCGAGCGGCATCAGCAGTGCCGCCACCGCCGCGAGGAATCTCGCGAGGAATCTTCTGTTCATGTGCTGCTCCACGTCCATCGGGCTGATTGAGATGGGGGGACGATCAGGACGTCAGTACGAGGGCCGGCACCGCGGGAGGGAGGAGCGGCGGTACCGGCGTGGTGCCTGGGTCACCCGGGCACCGGGGGAGCGACAGCAGGGGCGGCGGAGACCGCTGCATGGCGGACCCTTTCCTACCTCAGGATTGCCGATTATCTTTTAAGAAGCTTTCCTGTTAATTAACAGCGAACCTACCCGCCGTCGAATGACCAGTCAATGTCCCCTCGCCATCGCGTTCCCACCGCGCCGGGCCGGGTCTACGCTCTGGTCCCATGAGCCCGACACACGCGGCCCGCTGGTCGCACGAGGAGCACTGCTCGGCGCTGGAGACGGAGGTCCGCAGGCTCGCCGAGGCCGGCGCGCAGGCCGACCCGGGGGCCGAGGTGCCCACCTGTCCGGGGTGGACGGCGGCCAAGCTGCTGAAGCACGTCGGCATCACCCATCGCTGGGTGGAGCACATGGCGCGCGAGCGGCTGGCCGTGCCCGTCCGGCCGCGCGACGTCCCCGCGGCGGTGCCGGAGCACGAGAAGGACTACCCCGAGTGGATCGCGGCGGGCGGCGCGGCGATGGTGGCCACGCTGCGGGCGACGCCGCTCGACGTGCCGCTGTGGTCGTGGAGTGACGGCCGGGACGTCGGGTTCTGGTCCCGGCGCATGCTGCACGAGACCGCGGTGCACCGGGCGGACGCCGAGTTCGCCCTCGGCCGCGAGCCGCGGGTGGACCCCGCGGTCGCGGCGGACGGGATCGACGAGTTGTTCGGCAACCTCGCCGCCGCCGGCCGTTTCGCCACGGCCATCGGCGAGCTCGGCGCCCACGGCACGCTGCACTTCCACGCGACCGACCTCCCCGGCGAGGCCGGCGAGTGGACGCTCACGCTGACCCCCGAGCACTTCACCTGGACCCACGCCCACGGCAAGGGGGACGCCGCCGCCCGCGGCACCGCGAGCGACCTGCTGCTCCTGGTGTACGGCCGGGTGCCGCCGTCCGACGCCCGCTACGAGGTGTTCGGCGACCAGGCCCTGCTCGGCCGCTGGCTGGAGAAGACCGCCTTCTAACGCTTCTGGAGGTCGGTCGTGATGCGGGCCAGCAGCAGTGCCACGTCGTCGTACTGGGTGGGCAGGGCGTCGATGATGGTGGCGCAGGTGGCGTCCAGGGTGGGGCCGGGAGAGCGGAGGTGGTCGACGAGGGCGGCGATGCCGGTGTCGATGTCCTGCTCGCGGCTCTCCACCAGGCCGTCGGTGTAGAGGGCCAGGGTGGCGCCGGCCGGGATGGTGACCTCGGTGGTGGCGTAGGTCTGGGAGTGGTCGGGGTCGCCGACGCCGAGCGCGAGGCCGGTCGGCAGGTCGAGCACCGAGGCCGTGCCGTCGGGGTAGACCAGGATGGGCGGCGGGTGCCCGGCCCGGGACAGGGCGCAGATGCGGGTGGACAGGTCGATCGTGGCGTAAAGGCACGTCGCGCACTGGATGGCGTCCATGTCCCCCGCCATGAGGTCCAGGCGGCGCAGCACCTCGTCGGGCGGCAGGTCGAAGCCGGCCAGGGTGCGCACCGAGGCGCGCAGCTGGCTCATCGCCCCGGCCGCGGCGGCGCCGTGCCCCATCGCGTCGCCCATCACCAGGGCCATCCGGGTCTCGGACAGCGGGATCACGTCGTACCAGTCGCCGCCGACGGTCATCGCGCTGACCGGGAGGTAGCGGTGGGCGACCTCCAGGCCGGGCGGGACGGTGAGGTTGCTCGGCGCGAGGTTCTGCTGGAGCGACTGGGCGGTGCGGCGCTCGCGGCTGTACAGGCGGGCGTTGTCGATGCAGATCGCGGCCCGCGCGGCGAGGTCCTCGGCGAGCTTGACGTCGTCGCCGGTGTACCGGGGGCGGCCGGGGCCGCGGATGAACGAGATGAAACCCAGCACCATGCCGCGCGCCGTCAGCGGGACGGCGAGGAAGGTGATCTCGTCGAGCGGCGCGGGGCCGGTGCCGCCGAGCACACTCGCGATCTTGTCGATCTCGATGGGCTCCAGCTCGGCGACGGTGTAGATCACAGGCCGGCCGGTGGCCATGCAGCGGTGCGCGGGGTGGCGCGCGTAGTAGCGGACGATCTCGCCGGCCGGGAAGGCCCCCGACCAGTCGTGGTCGTCGGTGCGCCGCCGGGTGAGGCGCAGGGCGAGCCGCCGCAGCGCCAGCGAGCCGTCCGCGTCGTGGTCGGGGTAGGCCTCGTCGCGCAGCAGGCCCTCGGCGATGTACAGGCCCGCGGAGTCGGCGAAGCGGGGCACCGCGACGTCCACGGCGTCCTCGGCGACCCGCAGCGGGTCGAGGGTGCTGCTGACCCGGGAGCTCAGCTCGTGGAGCAGCGCGAGGCGCTCGCCGCCGGTGGGGTCGGTCACGCCGCGCGCCAGGGCGGCGTCGGCGGCGGTGACGAGCACCGCGCCCCACGGGCCCGGCCGGGTGAGCGGCTCCCAGGTGAACGCCAGCTCGCGCCGCAGGCCGTCACCGGACTCGACGAACAGCAGATCGCTGCGCGGCACCCCGGAGGCGGCGTCGGTGACGGCGCGCAGCACGGTCTCGGCGCGGGCGCCGGGCAGCAGGTCGACGAGGTGGCGGCCCACCGCGCGCTCGGCGGGGCGGCCGAACAGGCGCGCCGCGGCGCCGCCCCACTGGGTGACCCGGCCCTCCTCGTCGAGGAGAAGGGCGGCGACGCCGCTGAGATGCGGCGTCCATGGGCGCGGCCGGCGGCCGTTGTCCGTCCGCGGTCCCGATCCCGTCGCATGCGCCACCGGACCCCCTGCGTGATTATGCGATCATCGTGTCCAGGCCCCCGCGGCCGTTATACCGCGGCCGCCTGTGAAAGCCCTGTGATCCGTGGTGCGCCACCCCCCACGGTGGCTACCGTGAGTAAATTAGCATCTACTCACCGCTGGCATTCCCGAAAATTGCTCAATGAACGGCTGAACCTGCGGGGTTTCCCCCCGCCCCCCGGCGGGCTGTCCCTTTTGTCGGCGTCACCGAGTGGCCGGCGGGCTCCGGCGCAACCCCTGGAACGCCAGCACGCAGACGGTGTCGGCCAGGGCGTCCGCGTCCAGGCCGCCGCGCGGCCGGTACCACTCGGTCAGGGAGTTCACCAGTCCGAACAACATGCGTGCCGCCACCGCCGGGTCCACGTCCGGTCGCACGTCGCCTTCGGCCTCGGCCTGCCGGACCAGCGCGCCCACCATCTGGTCGAACCTCCTGCGGTGCGCCAGCGCCCGCCGCTCCACCTCGGTGTTGCCCCGCACCCGCAGCAGCAGGGTGACGAACGGCATGCGCTCCACCAGCACGTGCACGCTGCGCCGCACCAGCTGCTCCAGCCGGTCGATGGCCCGGCCGCCCGTCGCGGCGGCCTCGTCGGCGGCCTCGAACAGCCCGTCCAGCGCCCGGTCGACCGCCAGCCGCAGCAACTCGTCCTTGCCGGTGACGTGGTGGTAGATCGCGGACTTGGTGATGCCGAGCCGCCGGGACAGGTCCTCCATGGTGGTGGCCTCGTAGCCCCGTTCGTTGAACACCGTGACCGCGACGGCGAGCAGCGACTCGAGGTCGTACCCGGGGCGGCCCCGGCGTGCGGTGGTGACGCGCCCGGTGTTCATCGCAGCACCGTCCCGTTCATCGAGTTCGCGTCCATGGTGGCCGTTCCCCGGGCGGCCGGGCAAGCGCTTGGGGCGGTAGGCGCCCGGACACGCCGGGTTAGGATTCATCACGACGGAATGTCAGTGGATCCTCGATGAGGAGGTCCTCCGGATGACCCCGCTCGCCAGTCATCTGCGCGGTTCGTGGCACGTTCCCCGGGACGAGGGCGTCCCGCTGCGCGACGCGGCCACCGGCGAGGAGGTCGCCCGGTTCTCCACCGCCGGCACCGACTTCGCCGCCGCGCTCGGCCACGGCCGCCGCGTCGGCGGGCCCGCGCTGCGGGAGATGACCTTCCACCGGCGGGCCGCGCTGCTGAAATCCCTCGCCCTCCACCTGCGTGAGCACCGCGAGGACCTCTACGGGCCGTCGCTGCGCACCGGCGCCACGCCCGCCGACGCCCGGTTCGACGTGGACGGCGGCATCGGCGTGCTGTTCTCCTACGCGAGCAGGGGACGGCGCGAGCTGCCCGACGACACCCTGCTCCCCGAGGGTCCCGCGGAGCCGCTCGGCAAGGGCGGGGGGTTCGCCGCCCGGCACGTCATGACGCCGATGCGCGGGGTGGCGGTGCAGATCAACGCGTTCAACTTCCCGGTGTGGGGGCCGCTGGAGAAGCTCGCCCAGGCCTTCCTCGCCGGGATGCCGTCCCTGATCAAACCGGCCCCGCAGACGGCCTACGTCACCGTGGCGCTGATGGAGCTGATCGTCGGCTCCGGCGTCCTACCCGAGGGCGCGGTGCAGCTCTTCTGCGGCGACGCCAGGGGACTGCTCGACCACCTGACCGAGCAGGACCTCGTGGCGTTCACCGGCTCGGCCGCCACGGCCCGCGCGCTGCGCGCCCACCCGGTGGTCGCGGCCCGCGCGGTCCGCTTCACCGCCGAGGCCGACTCGCTGAACTGCTCGATCCTCGGGCCGGACGCCGTCCCCGGCGGGGCCGAGTTCGATCTGTTCACCGGCCAGCTGGTCACCGAGATGACCGTCAAGGCGGGGCAGAAGTGCACAGCCATCCGCCGTGCGCTGGTCCCCGCGCCCCTGCTCGGCCCCGTGACCGACGCGGTGGCGGCCCGGCTGTCCGCGGTCACGGTGGGCCATCCCGCCGACCCGGCCACGCGCATGGGCCCGCTGGTGAGCCTCGGGCAGCGCGACGAGGTCCGGCGGGCGATCAAGGAGCTGACGGCGGCGGGCGCCCTGGTGTTCGGCGACCCCGACCGGGTGGAGGTCACCGGCGCCGACCCCGGCACGGGGGCGTTCCTGTCGCCGATCCTGCTGCGGGCCGGCGACCCGGATCGGCCCGAGCCGCACGAGGTGGAGGCGTTCGGGCCGGTGAGCACCCTCATGCCGTACACCTCGGCGGAGCACGCGGTCGAGCTGGCCGCCCGGGGGCGGGGAAGCCTCGCGGGGTCGGTGGTGACCGGCGACCCGGCCTTCGCCCGCGAGATGGTGCTCGGCCTCGCGCCCTGGCACGGACGGCTGCTGGTGCTGGACGCGACGGCCGCCGCGGAGTCCACCGGCCACGGCTCGCCGCTGCCCGCGCTGGTGCACGGCGGGCCCGGGCGGGCCGGCGGCGGCGAGGAACTCGGCGGGATCCGCGGCGTGCTGCGCCACATGCACCGCACGGCCGTGCAGGGGTCGCCCGCGACGCTGGCCGCGGTCACCGGGCGCTGGACGCCGGGGGCGCCGCGCGCCACGGGCGGGCCGCACCCGTTCCGCAAGCACCTGGAGGACCTGCGGCCGGGGGACTCGGTGGTCGCCGGGCCGCGCCGGGTCACCCTTGGGGCCATCGAGCGCTTCGCCGAGCTCACCGGCGACACGTTCTACGCCCACATGGACGAGGAGGCGGCCCGGGCCAACCCGTTCTTCGACGGCAGGGTGGCCCACGGCTACCTGATCGTCTCGCTGGCCGCCGGCCTGTTCGTCGACCCGGCCCCCGGCCCGGTGCTCGCCAACTACGGCCTTGAGGACCTCCGCTTCCGCGCCCCGGTCTACCCCGGCGACGAGCTGACGGTCACGCTGACCGCCAAGCACATCGACCCCCGGGAGGGCGCGCCGTACGGCGAGGTGCGCTGGGACGCCGAGGTGGTCAACCAGGACGGCGCGGCCGTGGCCACCTACGACGTGCTGACCCTGGTGGCCCGCCGGGGCGGGGTTGCGCCGCGAGGAGGGCGGGGCGAGACTTGATAACTGACCGACCATTCGGTATAAGGGTGGCGCCGCATGGCTGACCTGGAAGAACACTTCGAGCGGACGATCGCGTCGGACCGCCGGGTGGAGCCCCGCGACTGGATGCCCGACGGCTACCGCGCCACGATGGTGCGCCAGATCGCCCAGCACGCCCACTCCGAGATCATCGGAATGCAGCCCGAGGGCGAGTGGATCACCCGGGCCCCGACCCTGCGCCGCAAGGCCATCCTGCTCGCCAAGGTGCAGGACGAGGCCGGCCACGGGCTGTACCTCTACTCCGCCGCCGAGACCCTCGGCGCCGACCGGGCCGAACTCACCGAGATGCTGCTCCAGGGCCGGCAGAAGTACTCCTCGATCTTCAACTACCCCACGCGGACCTACGCCGACGTGGGGGTGATCGGCTGGCTGGTGGACGGCGCGGCGATCTGCAACCAGGTGCCGCTGTGCCGCAGCTCCTACGGGCCGTACGCGCGGGCGATGATCCGCATCTGCAAGGAGGAGTCGTTCCACCAGCGGCAGGGGTACGAGCTGCTGGCGGCGATGATGGCGGGCACGGCCGCGCAGCGGGCGATGGTGCAGGGCGCGGTGGACCGCTGGTGGTGGCCCGCGCTGATGATGTTCGGCCCGCCGGACACCTCCTCGCCCAACACGGCCAGGTCGATGGCCTGGAAGATCAAGCGGCACACCAACGACGAGCTGCGCCAGCGCTTCGTCGACGTCACCGTCCCCCAGGCCCGCGTCCTCGGCGTCACCCTGCCCGACCCCGAGCTGCGGTGGAACGCCGAGCGCGGCCACCACGACTTCGGCCCGATCGACTGGTCGGAGCTCAAGCGGGTGATCGGCGGCGGCGGCCCGTGCAACGAGCGGCGCATCGCCGTGCGCCGCGCCGCCCACGAGGACGGCGCCTGGGTCCGCGAGGCCGCCACGGCGCACGCCGCCAAGCGCGCCGGGCCGGGTGGGTCCGGCGGGTCCGGCCGGGAGGTGGCGGCATGACCGAGTGGCCGCTGTACGAGGTGTTCGTCCGGGGCAAGCGCGGCCTCAGCCACGTGCACGCCGGCTCCCTGCACGCCGCCGACGACGAGACCGCCCTGCGTCACGCCCGCGACCTGTACACCCGCAGGGGCGAGGGCGTCAGCATCTGGGTGGTGCGCTCCGACCACATCGCGGCCACCAGCCCCGACGAGAAGGACCCCTTCTTCGCGCCGAACGCCGACAAGGTCTACCGCCACCCCACCTTCTACGCCATCCCCGACGACGTCCCGCACATGTGAGCCCGCGATGCCGGCCGTTCCTGACGAAGTCCGCGGTGTGGAGCTCGGGCAGTACTGCCTGATGCTGGGGGACGACGCGCTGGTGATGTCGCACCGGCTGCAGGAGTGGGTGACGCACGCGCCCGAGCTGGAGGAGGAGGTGGCGCTGGCCAACATCGCGCTCGACCTTCTGGGGCAGGCGCGGGTGCTGCTGGCGCGGGCCGGTGCGGTGGACGGGTCGGGGCGGGACGAGGACGCGCTGGCGTTCCAGCGGGAGCCGGGGGAGTACCGCAACGTGCGGCTGGCCGAGGTGCCGAACGGCGACTTCGCGCACACCATGGGGCGGCTGCTGGTGTTCGCCACCTGGCGGCTCGCGCTGCTCGGACGGCTGACCGGGTCGCGCGACCCGATGCTGGCGGCCGTGGCCGCCAAGGGGGTGAAGGAACTGGTCTACCACCGCGACTACGCGGCGGGCTGGGTGGTCCGGCTCGGCGACGGCACGGCGTACTCCCGGGAGCGGATGGCCGAGGGCCTCGCCGCCCTGTGGCCTTTGGTCGCCGAGCTGTTCGTCCCCTGCCCGGCCGAGCAGCGCCTGGCCGCCGCCGGGATCGCGGCCGACCCCGCGGCCGTCCGCCCCGAGTTCGACGCCGTCCTCGCCGAGGTCCTCACCGCCGCCACCCTCGGCACGCCCGGCCCCGTGTCCGCGGACGCCGTCCCGGCCGGCCGGGAGGGCTCGCACACCCCGGCCCTGGCCGACCTCCTCGGCGACCTCCAGCAGGTCGCCCGCGCTCACCCGGGGGCGACATGGTGACCGGCGGCCGGGTCGCCGGGGCGTGGCGGGTGGCCGAGAGGGTGGCGGATCCGGAGATGCCAATGGTGACGCTGGGGGATCTCGGGATCCTGCGGGAGGTCGAGGAGGCGCCCGGCGGGCGGGTGGTGGTGACGGTGACGCCGACGTACAGCGGGTGCCCGGCGATGGAGGCCATCCAGGCAGACCTGGCCGCCGCGCTGCGGGACGCCGGGTACGGCGAGGCGGAGATCAGGGTGTCGCTGTCGCCGCCGTGGACGTCGGACTGGATCGGCGCCGAGGGACGCAGGAAGCTGGCCGAGGCGGGCATCGCGCCGCCGGGGGCCGCCCCGTCCCGCCGGAGCGGCCCGGTCCCGGTGACCCTCGGGCCGATCCCCCGCCGCCTGGCCTGCCCCCGGTGCGGTTCGGCGGACACCGAGGAGACGTCCAGGTTCGGGCCCACCGCCTGTACGGCCCTGTGGCGCTGCCGCGCCTGCCGTGAGCCGTTCGAGCACGTCAAGGAGATCTGACGGTGACGCTGGCCGGGGTGCGGGCGGGGCGCGGCGTCGAGTTCGCGTGGCTGACGGTGACCGGGGTGGACCGGCTGTGCGCGGACGCCGTGGCCATCACGTTCGAGGTGCCCGGGGAACTCGGCGGCCGGTACGCGTTCCGGCCGGGCCAGGCGCTCACGCTGCGGGCATGGGTGGAGGGCCGTGAGGAGCGGAGGTCGTATTCCATCTGCTCCCCGGCGGGCGGCCCGCTGCGGATCGGGGTGCGGGAGATCCCCGGCGGGTTGTTCTCCACCCGGCTGGTGCGCCGGACACGCCCCGGGGACCGCGTCCAGGTGGCGCCGCCGTCCGGGGGCTTCGTCGCGGACCTCGCGCGGCCCGCGCACCACGTCTTCGTCGCGGCAGGGTCCGGCATCACGCCCGTGCTGTCGATCGCCGCGACCGTGCTGGCCTGCCCGCGGAGCCGGATGACCCTGTTCTACGGCAACCGCACCTCGGCCACGGTGATGTTCGCCGAGGAGCTGGCCGACCTGAAGGACACCGCGCCCGCCCGCGTGCAGCTGGTCCACGTGTTCTCCCGGGAGGCACGAGAGCCCGAGCTGTTCACCGGCCGCCTCGACCCGGCGAGGCTCCGCGTCCTGCTCCCCGCGCTGACCCCGCTCGCCGAGGTCGCCCACTGGTGGCTGTGCGGCCCGTACACGATGGTGACCGGCGCCCGGGAGGTGCTCGCCGGGTTCGGCGTGCCGCCCGCCCGCGTCCACCAGGAGCTGTTCTACGTGGAGGAACCGCCGCCTGCCCCGCCGCGCCTCACCGCCGGGGCCGTGGGCGCGGTCAGCGAGGTGACGGTCGTCCTGGACGGGCGGACGACGGTGGTGACGGTCCCGAGGGACGTCACGGTGCTGGAGGGCGCGCAGCGGGCCCGGCCCGACCTGCCCTTCGCCTGCCGGAGCGGCGTCTGCGGCACCTGCCGCGCCCGGGTGGTGGAGGGCCGGGTGGACATGCGCCGCGACCACGCCCTCGACGCCGCCGAGATCGCCGCCGGATACGTCCTGACCTGCCAGTCCCTTCCGGTCACCCCGCGCGTCACGATCGACTACGACTCCTGACCTTTACCCGCCCGCCCCGACCGGAATTTCGCCAATAGGGGTATATGTGCTGGTAGGGGCGGGAGGGGGATCGGCCGGGGGATGACGAACAAGGCGATCGCCGACTACGCGATGCTGTCGGATCGGCACTCGGCCGCGCTGGTCGCGCGGGACGGGTCGGTCGACTGGCTCTGCGTGCCGCGCTTCGACAGCCCCTCGGTGTTCGCCGCCCTGCTGGACGACCGGGGCGGGTCCTGGTCCATCCGCCCGGCCGGGGACTTCACCGTGTCCCGGCGGTACATCGGCGTCACCCTGGTCCTGGAGACGGTCTTCGAGACCGCCACCGGCACCGTCGTGGTGACCGACGCGCTGCTCATCGGGGACGGCCCGGACGTGCACCGGCTCGGCGCCGACGCCCCGCACGTACTGGCCCGCGTGGTGAGCTGCCCCAGGGGCTCGGTGGACGTGGAGATCCGCTACACCCCGCGACCGGCGTACGCGATGGTCGCGCCGCTGCTGTCCCGGGTGCGCGGCGGCGTGCGGGCCAGGGGCGGCCCGCAGCAGCTGGTGCTGTCCTCGCCGGTCGAGCTGGAGATCACCGGGCAGGAGGCGTCCGCCGTGGTGCCGATGTCCGAGTGCATGACGCTGCGGTTCGCCCTGCACGGCGCCAGGGTCGGCGACCCGGCGCCGAGGGTCTGGAGCGACGGCGAGATCGCCGGATGGCTGGCCGCCACCGAGGTCGCCTGGCAGAACTGGTCGGACGCCCACCAGCGCTACCACGGCCCGTACCGGGGGCTGGTGAGCCACTCCGGCCGGGTCCTCCAGGCGCTGACCTACCAGCCCACCGGCGCCGTCGTGGCCGCCCCCACCACCTCGCTGCCCGAGGCGCCGGGCGGCGACCGCAACTGGGACTACCGCTACTCCTGGGTCAGGGACGCCAGCTTCACCCTGAACGCGCTGTGGGTGGCGGCCTGCCCGGACGAGGCCGACGAGTTCCTCTCGTTCATGACCACCGCGGCGGCCACGTACTCGCCCGAGCGGGCGCTGCAGATCGTCGTCGGCATCCGCGCCGGGCGGGACCTCACCGAGCGCGAGCTGCCCCACCTGAGCGGCTGGCGCGGCAGCGCGCCGGTCCGGGTGGGCAACGACGCCTGGCGGCAGGTGCAGGTGGACGTGTACGGCGAGCTGCTGGACGCCGTGCACCGGCTGTCCGGGCAGATCAGCGAGTTCGAGCCGGAGGCCCGTACGTTCCTGGTGGCCCTGGCCGACGCGGCGGTGCGCAAGTGGCGCGAGCCCGACCACGGCATCTGGGAGGTCCGCGGCGCGCCCCGGCACTTCCTGCACTCCAAGCTGATGTGCTGGGTGGCCGCGGACCGCGCCGTCGCGCTGGCCGACCGGCTGCGCGCCCAGGACCGCGTCCCGGCGTGGACGGCCGCCCGCGAGGAGATGCGCGCGGCGATCCTCACCGAGGGCTGGAGCGACGTCGCGGGCGCCTACACCCAGACGTTCGGCTCCACCGCGCTGGACGCGTCCGCGCTGATGATGCCCATCGTCGGTTTCCTGCCGGCCTGCGATCCCCGGATGACGTCCACGATCGACGCGATCGCGTCCCGGCTGACGGACCGGCACGGGCTGGTGTACCGGTACCGGGTGGACGACGGGCTGGAGGGGAACGAGGGGGCGTTCCTGCTGTGCACCTTCTGGCTGGCGCAGGCGCTGGCGATGGCCGGGCGGGTGGCGGAGGCCCACGAGGTGTTCCGGCGGGCCACGGCGTTCGTCAACGACGTGGGCCTGATGGCCGAGGAGGTGTGCCCGCGCACCGGGGACCTGCTCGGCAACTTCCCGCAGGCCTTCAGCCACATCGGCCTCGTCAACGCCGCCTGGGCCATCGCCGAGGCCGAGAGCTCGGGCGTGCTGATCCCGCCCTGCTAGGAGTCGTCATCCGAGGCGGTCCGCGCGCCGGGGTCGGGCCGGTGGACCGGGCCGTGGGGGTCGGCGCAGTGGCCCTCGGCGAAGCCGATGGTGAGCAGTTCCGGGGTGGCGTGGTCGACCTGGAGCGTGGTGTGGCCGATGCCGTACTCGTCGTGGTACATGCGCTCGGCGCGCACCCGCACCGCGTGGCAGTCGGCGCCCGGCGTCACCAGGACGTGCGCGGACAGCGCGGCGTAGCCGGAGGTGACCTCCCAGATGTGCAGGTCGTGCACCTCGACGACCTGGTCGAGCGCGGCCGTCCGCCTGCCGATCTCGGCGGGGTTCATCCCGGCGGGCGCGGCCTCCATGAACACCCGGCCCGAGTCGCGGACCAGGCCCCAGCCGGACTTGAGCATCAGCGCGGCGATCACCAGGGCGGCCAGGGCGTCGGCCTGGTTCCAGCCGGTCAGCCAGATGACCACACCGGCCGCGGTGGTGGCCACGAACGCGTAGAGGTCGTTCAGCACGTGCTGGAAGGCGCCCTCGATGTTGAGGCTGGACCGGTCTGCCCTGCTGAGCAGCCAGGTCGCCACGATGTTGATCAGGATGCCCGCGACGCCGGTGACGACGACGAAGACGGCCTCCACCCGGGGAGGGGAGATCAGGCGGCCGATGCCCTCGACGACGAAGTAGACGCTCAGCAGGAGCAGGGTGATGCCGTTGATCTGCGCGGAGATGATCTCGGCGCGCTTGAGGCCGTAGGTGAAGCCGCCCCGCGGGGGCCGCTGGGCGATGCGCATGGCGATCAGCGCGAACGCGATGGCGACCGCGTCGGTCAGCATGTGCCCGGCGTCGGAGATCAGGGCCAGGGACTGGGCGACGAAGCCGACGACCACCTCGGCGGCCATGAAGCCGACGATGAGCGCCAGCGCCCCGAGCAGGTAGCGCCGGTCGGCCCCCGCGCCGACGCCGTGGCCGTGCCCGTGGCCGCTCACGTGGCCATCCGTTCCGACTCGGTGTGCCGGGCGTGGGTGATGGCGAGGTCGAAGAGCATGCGGACGTGGGAGTCGGCGAGCGAGTAGTACGCCATCCGGCCGGACCTGCGGACCTTCACCACGCGGCGCATCCGCAGCAGCCGCAGGGCGTGCGAGGCGCCGGACATGCTCTGCCCGGTGGCGGCGGCGAGGTCGCAGACGCACATCTCCCCGCCCTCCAGCAGCGCGGCCATCATGCGCAGCCGCCCGGGGTCGGCGAGAAGGCCGAACATCTGAGCGAGGTCCTGCACCGTCTCCTCGGCGGGCAGGCTCCGGCGCACCGAGGCGACCCGCTCGGCGTCCACCACGGGCGCCGGGCAGGTGTCGGGGGCCAGGGCCACGACAGTTGAACGACTCTTCATATATTGAAGTGTACGGAGCCGGTCTCGCCCTTGTCGACCCTCCAGGCGGGCCGGAGGGCCGGAAGGCTCTTCCGGCCCGCGCGGAGGTGTCCCGGTGTCTCTCGGGGCCCCTCAGGGGCTCACAGCGGGGTGAAGGCGCGGGTGTCCGGGCGGTAGTTGGACACCACGCCGGTGTCGACCTCGTAGAACCAGCCGTGCAGGCGCAGCCGCCCGCTCGCCAGCCGCCGCGCCAGCCGGGGATAGCGGCGCAGCTTGTCGAGCTGGGCGACCAGATGGGCCCGGGCGGGGTCCTCGCCCCCGGTGCCGGGCGTCTCCCGCCAGCGGTGCGTCTGCAGCAGCCACCACCGGGTGGTCGGCGCCGAGCGCAGCGTCCAGGAGCGGACGCGGCCCTCGACGGCGCCGCAGTGGGTGTGACCGCAGACGATGAGGTCCTCCACGCCGAGGATGTTGACGGCGTACTCGATGGTGGCCGCCTCGGCGGTGAGCCGGCCGATGCGGTACGGCGGGATGACGTTGCCCGCGGTGCGCAGCTCCACCAGCTCGCCCGGCCGGGCCCCGGTGATCAGGGACGGGATGACCTGGGCGTCGGAGCACGTGATGAACATGGCCTGCGGCGCGACGCCCTCCTCGGGGACGGCCGCCCGTCCCCGGTCGCCGCTGAGCCTTTGGTGGAACGTGCGGGCATGGTCGATCAACGACTGCATGACGGAGGACTCCTTCGTGCTGAGGACGGTTCAGGGCTGGCTCTGACGCGCCTGTCCGTCTGGGACCGGTTCAGGGCTGGATCGGGCGCACCTGTCCGTTCAGGACCGGTTCGGGGCCGGATCCCGGGCACACCTGTCCGTCCGGGGACGGCTCAGGGCGGGGCTGGATCGGGCGCGTCCGCCCGTCAGCAGCGGAAGACCGGGAGCCGTGGCCCGTTCCGCCGTCCCGCGCACGTCCGCGCGGGAGGCCCGCCGCGGGCGCCGGCGGCCACGGCGGCCTCGGCCGGGAGGTCGCGCCGGTGCGCGCGCCGGCCGCCGTCGCGGCACGGCGGCGGTGGCGGCTTTACCCAGCCGGACTCACCCGACTGCTCGCCCTGCTTGGGGCAGCCGTCCTGGTCGGAGGCGGGCGACGGGGCGTCGGCGGGGGGTGGCACGGGCGCCACCCGCAGGACGGCCTCGGCGGGCAGCGCGCCGGCCACGCCGAGCGGGCCGGGGGCGTGGGAGCCGAGGCCGTGCAGGAGCAGGAGGACGGCGGCGGCCGACATCAGCACGCCAAGGGCCGCTCGCCCGTCGAACCAGCGCTCCGTCAACGCACCGCCCCACTACGTGTAGCATGCAGTTGACTACCGATAGTAGTCGATGAGTCCGCATCCGTACACGGGTCGTTCGGCAAAGGTGCTGGTCACCCTATGCGGCAGGGAGATCCGCCGTGACGCGCCGCCGCGCGGGGGCCGGTGATCCGGTGCCATTGCCCGGGCACCGGGGGGTCATCCGGTGTTGTGTCCCGCTTCATCGGGCATCCCTAGCGTGTCGCCCATGAAACGAACCATGATCGGGCTCGGGGCCGTCGTCCTGGCCCTGTCACTTTCCGCTCCGGCGCTGGCCGACCAGGGCAACGGCGCTGCGGAGGCCACCTCGGCGCGCGGCGGGCACGACGGCCACGGCCACGGGCACGGCGGTGACGGCGACTTCGGCCGCGCCACGCTGACCGGCTTCGCCTCGCTGCCCGCGCTGACCTTCGTGCCCGGCAGCGAGCCCTCCGGGTCGCTGCTCGGCACCGCCCCCGTCAACGGCGTGACCCCGCCCTTCTCCGGCCAGCCGGTCCAGGGCTTCAGCGGCGTCGCCCGCCGCGACGACGGCACCTTCGACGTGCTGTCCGACAACGGCTACGGCAACAAGGCCAACAGCTCCGACTTCCTGCTGCGCGTGCAGCGCGTACGGCCCGACTTCCGGACCGGGGGCGTCCGGGTCGTCGGCGGCGTCAACCTGAGCGACCCCGACCGCCGCGTCCCGTTCGCGCTCACCCGCCCGGACCGCAAGCTGACCGGCGCCGACTTCGACGTCGAGTCGATGGTGCGGGCCTCCGACGGCACGCTGTGGCTCGGCGACGAGTTCGGCCCGTTCCTGCTCCACTTCTCCGCCACCGGCAAGCTGCTGGAGACCCCGATCGCGCTGCCCGGCGTCCAGGCCCCGGAGAACCCGTACCTGGGCGGCGGCACCCCCAACCTCGGCAGCAGCAAGGGCTTCGAGGGCATGGCCCGCTCGGTGGACGGCAAGAAGCTGTACCCGCTGATGGAGGGCACGGTGGCCGGCGACCCGGCCGGCGCGCTGCGCGTCTCGGAGTTCGACGTGCGCCACCGCGAGTACACCGGCCGCCGCTGGGTCTACCAGCTGGAGGACCCGGCGCACGCCATCGGCGACATGATCGCGGTGGACGCGAACCGCTTCCTGGTCATCGAGCGCGACGGCGGGCAGGGCGACACCGCGCTCGTCAAGCGGCTGTACCTCGCCGACCTGCGGGACCGCGACCGAGACGGCAAGGTGGACAAGACGCTGGTCGCCGACCTGCTCGACATCGCCAACCCCAAGCGGCTCGGCGGCTTCGACACCACCTTCCGCTTCCCGTTCCAGACCATCGAGGACGTCGTCATCCTGGACGACTCCACCCTCGGCGTGCTGAACGACAACAACTTCCCGTTCTCGTCCGGCCGCACCGCCGGCAAGCCGGACGACAACGAGTTCATCACCATCCGCCTGTCACACCGTCTCGGCGCCGACCCTCGCGTCCTGCGCTGACGACCCCGGCGTGGCCGTGACCCTGGTCCACTCGACCAGGGCCTCGGCCGCGTTGCCGCCCGGGGTGCCGGTCACCCAGTGCGTGATCTGCGGGCTCTCCCTGCTGTTCTGCGCCACCCACGTGACCCCGGTGTCCACGCCGTCGCGGCGCAGGCGCGCGACGCCCGCGCTGTCGACCCGCACCTGCCAGGTGGACGGCGCCCCGGCCGTGGCGGAGGAGTAGACCTTCTCCCAGGTGGACGAACCCTTCTTCATCGTCCACACCCCGGAACGCTGCACGGTCAGCATCAGGCGCATGTAGCCGTTGGCCACCTTGGTCCCGAGGCACACGCCGTCCCCGTTGGCGGGGTTCAGGGCGCTGTCGTCGACCACCGAGCCGCGGAACTCCAGCGTGAAGTCGCAGCCCTCGGTGACGTCGAGGCCGAGGGACGCCCGCGCCGGGGTGCGGCTGATGCTGCGCAGCCGCAGCCGGCCCTCCTCGACCTCCGCGGCGCCGCCCGAGCCGTCCAGGGCCCAGTCGCCGAAGGTGTCCCACGTGCTGCTCGCGACGTTGTCGGCCACCTCGAAGCGCTCCACCACGGCCGCGGCGGGCGCCGCGCCGGTGCCGGAGCTCCACACCGCCACCTGGGGCGCGTCCCGGGAGGCGGCGGCGGTCCACCGGGCCGTGGTCTCGGCGCCGTCCACGTACAGCGCCGCCGCGCCGTCGCCGTCCACCGTCACCTGCCAGGTGTGGGCGGCGGTGTCGCCGGTGCGCGCGTGCACCCGGGTCCAGCCCGCGATGCCCTGCACGAACGAGTACACGCCGTCCGGTTGCAGGGCCAGCATCAGGCGGCGGGCGCCGGTGGCCACCTTCACCGCGAGCGTGGCGCCCGCGCCGGTGGCCGGGTCCAGGCGGGAGTACGCGGTCACCTGGGCGCGCATCGTGACGACGAAGCCGCCGGACGGGCCGTAAGAGTGGGTCACCCCCGAGAAGCCCGCCGGGGCGGGGCCGGAGTTGGCCAGGCGCAGGCTTCCCGCGGCGCCGGTCTCCGCGGTGCCGCCGCCGGGGGTCACGGTCCAGCCGCGCAGGTCGTCCCACGTGGGGCCGACGCCGGTGAAGGCGTCGGAGACGTCCAGGCGCGCGACCTTGATGTTGGTCTGGTTGTGCTCCCACGTGACGTAGAAGCGGCCGGGCTCGTACTCGTCGGCGCTCGCGTAGACGTCCCAGCCGCGGGCCGCGCCCTTGGTGAGGCGGGCGCCGTCGGCGAACAGGCGGCCGGGGCCCCAGGGGGCGCCGGGGCGCTTCAGCTTGTAGCACAGCACCTCGCGGTACTGCTCGGGCTTGCCCGACGCGGGGCCGGTGAACGGGCCCGCCAGCGTGTTGTAGATCGTCAGGTAGCGGCCGTCGGCGTCCTTGGCGAAGAACGGCTTGACGTAGTAGTTCGGCAGGTCCCGGTCGAGCGTCATCGGGGCCCAGGTGAGACCGCCGTCGGAGCTGGTGGTGACGGCGGCGTAGACGGCGTGCGTGCGGTAGTAGGCGTCCCGGTCCTCGGCCGAGGTGCCGCCGGTGAGGTCCAGCGTGCGGGACACCATGAGCAGCGTGCCGGGGTCGTCCTGCGACACGACGAGCTGAGGCTCCTCGGCGCGCACGCCGGGCGGGTTCGCGGCCAGCGCCCCGGACGTCCACCGGGACAGGTCCGCCGAACGCAGCACGCCCGCGCGGGTGACCCCGCCCGCCTCCCGCCAGTACGGGAGCAGCCACAGGCCGTCGTACCACAGGGGCTTGCCCGCGAGGACCACGCCGGAGCGGTTGGCGGGCACGTCCACGCTGACCGGGAAGTCGGTCCAGGTCTGCCCGGCGTCGACGCTGCGCCTGGCCACCATGGCGACGGGGAAGCCGTTCACGTCGCCCTGGGCGTCGCGGTCCTCGGCGACGGTGATCCTGCCGAGCAGCGCGTACAGCGTGCCGCCGTCGTTGAGGAAGATGACGTAGTGGTAGCGGTGCGTGGCGGTGGCCGCGGCCAGCGTGCCGGTGCGCCACGTCCTGCCCGCGTCGGCGGACCGGGCGTACAGGATGGACCCCTGGTCGGTCGGCGCCGGGTCACGGGGATCGGCCACGCCCGCCCGCCAGGCGACCACGAGGGTGCGCGCGTCCAGGGCCACGATGTCCGGCACACGGTTGCCCTCGTGCGCCAGCTCGCCGGCGGCGGTGCGCTCGACCGCGCGGTAGGCGATCACCGGGTCGCTCACCGCGGGCCCGACGGCGTCGGCGTCCGGCCAGGAACGCGCGCGGGTGCCGTCCGGAGGCGGGGTGGGGGTCATGCTCCCAAGCGAACCGGACCGCGATCAGGGGCCGCAAGAACTCCACCGTCACTTCACCGGGAGTTCACGCCGCCGCCCGCCGGGCCCCCGGACGACGAGTGGGCGGCACCCGGCTCCGGCTCAGGCCGGAGCCGGGTGCCGCCCGGGAGTCATTCACGACCCCTTTGGTTCACCCGAGGGCGAGCCTAGGGGCTGGTGCAGGTGAGCGTCGGCGTGGACGCCGTGCCGTTCGCCACGAACCCGAAGGTCGTGGTGGCGTTGGCCGCCAGGGTGCCGTTGTGTTGCACGTTCCGGACGGTCAGCGCGGTACCGCTCAAGGTGTGCGAGCCGTTCCAGAGGCTGTTGATGACGGTGCCGGAGTTCAGAGTGCCCCGGACGGTCCAGCCGCTGATGCCACTGGTGCCGCTGCGCACCGTGACCTCGGCCTGGTAGCCGCCGCTCCAGGTGCCGGTGGTGCGGTAGGCGGCCGTGCAGCCACCCGGGCCGCTGGTCGGAGTCACGGTCGGGGTGACGGTCGGCGTGACGGTCGGGGTGACGGTCGGGGTGACGGTGGGAGTGGCGGTCGGGGTGCTGCCGCTGCCGCGGATACCGGTCACCTGGCCGTTGCCGCCGTCGAAGATGACGTCGGAGCAGTTGTAGAAGGTCTCGTTGCTGTCGGACCGCTGCCACACCGAGTAGATGATGTGACGGCCGCTCTTGCCGGAGGGCAACTGGGCGTTCCAGTAGTAGTAGCCGTCCACGCTACCGACGGGGCCGACGTTCGCCGGGTTGGTCGCGGAGTAGAACGGCGTGGACTCCAGGTCGCTCCACGCCAGCGACCGGGTCGGGCTCCAGCTGTCCTTGGTGATGTAGGTCCGGAAAGTACCCGGGTGCGCCGCCCACTTGTTGTAGCGGAACTGGATGTTGGACCCCGACGTGAGGTGGGTCAACGGCCAGTCGGTGCGGGCGAGGTCGTAGCCGCTGAAGTTGTAGACGACCGCGCCGCCGCTGCACAGCTGGCCGTCGGGAATGAACCCGCTCATCCGGCCGGCGCCGTCGGAGCGCAGCACCGCGAACCAGTTGTAGATGGAGTTGGTGCCGCTCTGGGCCACGGCGGCCTGGCATGCGCCATTGGTGGGCTGGGCCGCGCCGTTGGAACCGACGCTGTCGAGCCAGCACAGGTAGGTGCGGCTGCCGGGGATCATCATTGCCCCATGCGCCGATGCCGAGGTCGGCAACAGCACGACCATCAGCAAGGCCGCGATCAATGCGGCTCCGCCTCCGAGCGAGAACTTCCGTCTCTGTCTCATCAAATACCTTTCGAGAGGTTACGTCTGGAGGTCCTCGGCAGCCCTCCAGGGCACGTCCATCGCGGCAGCACGTCAGGCACGCTTGAAGCGCGCCGGAACGACAAGCACGTGTGGGGGTCACCGAGGACCCGTGAAGTAACCGGTCGCCGCCGTGGGGCGAACAGCCGCCGACTGCCGACCAGCGAATGCGAAAGCGCTCACGCGGGAAAAACTGTAAGTCGCCGCTCACCCTGGAGGAAACCGTGCGGTGCGGGAGGTATTAGACCCCACCCCGTGGGAGCGATCCCACCGCAGGTAGAGGTCATGATCAGCGCATTTCTTACCGTTGATCCAATGAAACGGCATGAAACTTACGTGAAACGGCCCCTCCGCGAGGCTGTTCGAAAGTGACTGTCAGGAATGAGTGACCACTGCGGGGTGACGGGGATCGTCCATTCGCACCACCAGGTCGGCCGTGTCCGCCGGCGCGACCTCTTCCTCGTACCTGGCGAACGCGGGCAGCGTCCAACGCCATTCGGGCGGGGTCCGGCGGGACAGGGCGGCCGGCGACATCCACAGGTGCGCGGTCACCTCGAACGGCAGCCAGTGCCCGAGCAGCAGCGCGCCGGACAGCAGCAGCACCCCGCCCGGCGGGAGCGTCACGTACGGGGCCCGGGTGGCCCGGTCGGTGGTGGTGTCCCACAGCGAAGGCAGGACCTTGCCCGTGCCGCCGGGGTCCAGCGGGCCGAGCACCTCACGGGCCAGGCCGCCGTGGTCGAGCCAGTCGCCGTAGTAGGCGTCGGGGTCGGTGCGGCCCGCCTCGAAGCGCAGCGACGCCGGTCGCAGGAAGTCACCGGCCGACACCCTGAGCACCTCCCGGCCGCGCAGCCGCAGCGGCCCGGCGAGGGCGTCCGCCAGATCGTCCGGGTGGGCCGCCGGGGCGCCGTCGATCGCGACCCGCACCCACGAATCCCCGGCGGCGTCGGCGATGCGGTCGGCGAGGAGATCCACCAGCGCCGTGGGGGAGACCGGGCGAACGTTCACCGGACCATCTTCGCGCCACCGCGCGAGGTGCGCCACGGAGGGGGGCGGCGTCCGGCCCCGGGAGGCATAGAGGGACGCTTGTAGGAGTTTGACCAGGTAGAACGGTTATCTGCTACCGACGAGACGTGGGGTCGTCGAGATGTGCGGAATCTGTGGATGGGTGGATTACACGACCGATCTGCGCGAGTCGCGGGACACGCTGGCCGCGATGACCGCCACCATGGCGTGCCGAGGCCCGGACGACGAGGGGATGTGGGCGTCGCCGCACGGCGCCGTGGGGCACCGGCGCCTGGCGATCATCGACATCGAGGGCGGGCTGCAGCCGATGACCGGGGAGCGTGACGGGGAGACGGCCGCCGTCCTCACCTACAGCGGCGAGGTCTACAACTACCTGGAGCTGCGCGAGGAACTGGTCGCGCGGGGCCACCGCTTCACCACCCGCAGTGACACCGAGGTCGTGCTGCGCGCGTACCTCGAATGGGGCGCCGACCTCGGGTCCCGCCTCAACGGCATGTACGCCTTCGGCATCTGGGACATCCGCGCCGAGGAGATGGTGCTGGTCAGGGACCGGATGGGGATCAAGCCCCTCTACTACTACCCGATCCCCGGCGGGGTGCTGTTCGGCTCCGAACCCAAGGCCATCCTCGCCAACCCCGCCGCGCGGGCCCTGGTGGACGCCGAGGGGCTGCGCGAGCTCATGGCGTTCGTCAAGTCCCCGGAATGCGCCGTCTACCAGGGCATGTACGAGGTGCGGCCCGGCGGCGTGGTACGGGTCAGCCGGTCCGGCGTGGCCAGGGACCGTTACTGGCAGCTGGAGTCGCACGATCATCCCGACGACCTGGACACCACCGTCCGGACGGTGCGGGAGCTGCTGGACGACATCGTGCGGCGCCAGCTGATCTCCGACGTGCCGCTGTGCACCCTGCTGTCCGGGGGCCTGGACTCCAGCGCCGTCACCGCGCTGGCCGCCCGTGCGCTGCGGGCCGACCCCGAGCACCGGGAGGGCCGTCTGCGGTCGTTCTCCGTGGACTTCGTCGGGTACACCGAGCACTTCAGCCCCGACGACATGCGCGACACGCCAGACACGCCGTTCGTGCACGACCTGGCGCGGTATCTCGCGCCGCTCGGCGTCGAGCACAACGACATCGTCCTGGACTCCGGTGATCTCATGAGCCCGCGCGTGCGTGCCGCCGTGCTGCGCGCCAGGGACATGCCGATCGGCATCGGCGACATGGACACGTCCCTGTATCTGCTGTTCAAGGCGATCCGTGCCCAGTCCACGGTGGCGCTGTCCGGCGAGTCGGCCGACGAGGTCTTCGGCGGCTACCGCTGGTTCCACGACCCCGTCGCCATCGGCTCCGGCACCTTCCCCTGGCTCGCCGCCGCCGGCGCCCTCCGCTTCGCGGCCCTGGAGGAGGTGCTCGCCGACGAGATCCAGCAGGAGCTGGACCTCGCCGGCTACCGCGCCCGCTGCTACCGCCAGGCCCTGGACGAGGTCCCCCGCCTCCCCGGCGAAACCGGCCTGGAGGCGAGGATGCGCGAGGTGAGCCACCTCCACCTGACCCGTTTCGTCCAGATCCTCCTGGACCGCAAAGACCGCATGAGCATGGCCAACGGCCTGGAGGTCCGCGTCCCCTTCTGCGACCACCGCCTCGTCCAGTACGTCTTCAACGCCCCCTGGGCCATGAAGACCTTCGACGGCCGGGAGAAAAGCCTCCTCCGCGCCGCCGCCCACGACGTCCTCCCCGCCTCGATCCTGGACCGCCGCAAGAGCCCCTACCCCTCCACCCAGGACCCCGGCTACGAAAAGGCCCTACGCGAGGAAGCCGCCACCGTCCTGGACCAAGGCCCCCTCCCCGCCGCCCTCCTGGTAGACCCCACCAAGGTCCGAACCCTCCTCACCCGCCCCCAGGACCCATCCGTCCAAGACGACGTCCGCCCCGCCCTGGAGGGCTTCCTCCAGTTCAACAACTGGCTCCAAACCACCGGCGTCCACATCACCCTCTGACCCCCGGCGCCATGGCTGCGGTCCTTGCGGTGGCGCGCTCCGCGCGAAAGGCGCAAGGGCTGTGTTCAGCGGGGGATACCCCCGCACCCCCGGCGAGGGGAGGACCCCTCGCGCTCCCCCGCACCGCGATATCGCACAGCCGTAGGGAACCGAAGCATGGGTGGGGTCATAGGCTGCCGTCTTGATTCGAGCGGTCGTCTTTGACGCGGCTCCCGCGACGGCGGGCTTGGTCAGTCCCTCCTAGAGAAGAATTCATGTGGCAGGCTCACCCCGCCGAGTGATCGCGTCCTACGCTGGGATCAGGACCCTCCGGCAGAGGCGGTCAGGCGTGAACGAGAACTGGGACTCGGGTTATTACGGTACCGAGGAACACACCGGGCAACGTATTGCGCGGTGGCGCAAACTGCGAGGGCTTACGCAATCAGGGTTGGCTATCAGGGCGCACTTGTCGCGGAGTCTGGTCGCTCAGGTTGAAACGGGGCATAAACCCGCTACGCCGTCGATGGTCGCTGCGGTGGCGAAGGCGCTCTCCCTGGATGTCGCGAAGCTTCATGGGCAGCCCTTCGGGGAAGCGGATCGTTCTGGTAACGCGGTGCATGCCGCCATTCCCGCTATCAGGCGGGCATTCTCCTACGCGGACGTCGCACCGGATCTGGGTATGCCGCCCAGGTCTCTCAAAGAGCTTTCCTCCGAGTTGGTGAGGTTGCAGAAGCTGCAAGGGGCTGCTTTCCACCAAGAGCTCGCCCTGAGGCTCCCGGCGGTGATCGAGGAGCTGACGGTTCACGCTGTCGGGTCGGGTAAGCCTCGGGCGTGGCGGTTGCTGAATCGTGCCGATGCGGTGGCCGTCTCGTTGGCGCGGCGTCTGGGCTACAACGATCTCGCCCAGGTCGGGATCGAGCGTGCGGCGGATGCCGCTCGGCGTGCCGACGACCCCTACCTTCCGCACCTGGTGATGTTGTCACGTGCTCTGTTGCTCCTGACCACCGGCGAGTGGGACCTGGCGCTGGTCCTGATGCAGAGATCTGTCGGGCAGGTGGACGAGGACGAGCGGCCGGAGTCCACGAGCGTCCTCGGGGCGCTGCATCTGCGTGCGGCGGTGGCGGCCGCGCGAGCGGGACGAGGGGCAGAGGCCTGGGAACACCATGGGGTGGCGGCCGATGCGGCGAGGCGGAACAAGGACAAGAAGGATGTCTACGCCTTGCAGGTGATGCCGGCCAACGCGGCGATACACGGCTGTGCGGTGGCCGCCGAGCTGGGCGACGTCGACGAGGCCATTCGCCTGGACGAACGATTGAGCCTGCCGATGACGATGCTGGCCGAACGGCGAGCGCATCATGAGATCGACATGTCGCGTGCTCTTGTGTGGGCCGGCAACGCGAACCAATCACTGACACGCGTTCTCAGGGCCGAGAAAATCGCCCCACAAATGACATACTTCCATCCAACTGCCCGCGAAACGGTCAAGGCGCTCGATAGGTATTATCGGGTCATACCCGAACCTTTGCGTGCGCTACAGGAACGCATGTTCCTCTGATCGCCCATCGCCGTCAAGGAGCCGGTGTTCACATCTCGTGAACACCGGCTCTCTTTCGTTTTCATAGGGTCGCTCCAAGCTCGAAGCAGGACCCAATGGAATTGCATTCGGCTGTCGGAGAATCAAATCCGATCACCGCTTGCTCAGGGCGATCAAGTGGGGATCGAAGAGCGCTAGGTGACGGGACCCGTGGGGCGTTCGCGCCGCCGTACAGGCCCCCGGAACCACACGTCGGAGGTGTGATCTATGACGGATCCCATGACCTTGTCTCCTGGTACGGATTCGAGGCGGGGGAACCTGTTAGGGGTCATCGAGCTGGTGGCGGTGCCCGAGTCGGTGCATCGGGCTCGGGAGTTCGTGCGGGAGAAGCTCGGGGACGGGCATGCGGGTCTGGATGATGTGATGTTGCTGGTGTCGGAGCTTGTGACGAACTCGGTGCTGCACTCGGACTCGCGAGGCGGGGGGACGGTGACGGTCGCGATCGCGGATTGCTTCGACCGGGTTCATGTGGATGTGGTGGACGCCGGGGGTGAGGGGAGTCCGCGGGTCTGCGAGGAGGGTCTCGGCGAGGGAGGGAGAGGGCTGCGGCTGGTGGAGACGGTCTCGCGGGAGTGGGGGGTCTGGGACGGGGAGGACGGGCGCACGGTCTGGTTTGAAGTGGGGTGTCCGGGGTGATCGTTCAGCGTTGGTTCACCGGCCGAAGTACAGGGGACGGGCTTACACGGTGATGACGATCTTGGCTCGGGCGTGTTCCTCGGTGAAGTAGCGCAGGGCCTCGGGGACCTCGCCCAGGGGGTAGGTTCTGTCGATCGCCGGGGTGATCTGGCCGGATTCGAGCATCTCCTTGAGGGTGGCGAGGTTCTTCTGGCTTCGCTGGGCCATGAACATGCGCAGGCTCTGGCGGATGAACGGGGACAGCAGCAGGGCGTGCAGGAGTTTGCCTATCGGGCCGAGCCAGCGGCCGCCTTTCGAGCTGGAGAGGACGAGGGTGCCGTCGGGAGTCAACGCGCGTCTGAAGTCGGATAACGAATGGTTTCCCGCCAGGTCGAAGATCAGGTCGTAGCGGTGGGGGGTCTTGGTGAAGTCTTCGCGGGTGTAGTCGATGACGTGGTCGGCGCCGATCGAGCGGACCAGGTCCACGTTTCTCGTGCTGCACACGCCGGTCACCTCCGCGCCGAACGACTTGGCGATCTGTACGGCGAAGGTGCCGACGCCGCCCGAGGCGCCGTTTATCAGGACCTTGCGCCGCCGCTCGATCTCGCCGCGGTCGCGGAGGCCCTGTAACGCGGTGTTCGCCGCCCAGGGGACGGCGGCGGCCTGTTCGAAGGTCAGGTTGGACGGCTTCGCGCACAGGAGGGACTCGGGGACGCGGGCGTATTCGGCGAAGCCTCCGGCGGGGACCTCGGCGTACACCTCGTCGCCGGGCTTGAAGCGGGTGACGTTCCTGCCGACGGCCTCGACTTCTCCGGCGATGTCCCGGCCGGGGACCTTCTGTTTCGGGCCGCGCAGACCCAGCGCCAGGCGGCCCAGGTACGGCTCGCCCGTCATGGTCACCAGGTCGCCGTGGGTCACCGACGCGGCGTGCACGCGGACCAGGACCTCGTCGTCGCGGGGCACCGGCTTGTCGACCTCGCCGAGCCTCAGGGCGTCGGCGGAGCCGTACCTCTCCTGGACGATCGCCTTCATCGTGGTCTCCTTGATGCGCGGGGGACGGGTGATCATTCGACGGTCCGCAGGATCTGCTCGATCGAGGTCGCGCGGGACCGCAGTTCGGAGAGGTCGGTCGCCATCCGCTGCTGGGCGTCGTGGGTGTTCTCGGCGAGTTGCTCGTAGCGGCGCACGAGCTGGCGCAGGTCCTCCTGGACCGCGGTGGAGGACTTGAGCTTGCGGGACTCCAGTGTTGTCGCCGCGACGGAGATGAACAGGGCCAGGGCCAGGAGAGACAGGCCCAGGATCAGGACGGTGCTCGGCCAGGTCGTCGTGTCCATTCAGGACTGCTCCTTGGGGGCGGGACCCTTGTCCGGGTCCGACGGGGTGAGGGTCCGGACCGCCTCGGCCACGGTCGAGGCGGTCAGGTGCAGGTGGAAGTCCGTGAGCTCGTAGTACTTCATGGCCTTGCCGTCCTCGGACAGTTCGAGACTGCCGGCGATCAGCCCGGCGGCCTCCAGCCGCTGCAGGTGCATGTGCAGGAGCGGACGGCTGATCCCGATGTCGCGGGCCAGATGGCTCACGTAGTCGCGCCCGCCGGCGAGCCTCGCGACGATGCGCAGCCGCAGCGGGTTGGCCAGCGCCGCGAGGATCGCGACCAGTTCGTCGCCGGTCGGCACGGACCCTGTCACGACACTCCTTCACCTGAAAGAAATTTCTTACAGGTGAAGCGTAACCCTTACACGGCGGATCTGACCAGAGTCCCGCCGAGGTGGCGTCAGCGCGGGAGTGCCCAGTGCGGGGCCCAGGTCCCGGTGGCGTCATGGCCGGCCGTTGTGGCGGCGAGGTGGGCGCGGAGGGTGGCCAGCGCGGGGTGGGGGTGGTCGCGGTGCCACAGGAGCGAGTGCGGGTAGACGGGCGTGGGATCGGTCACCGGGATGCGGCGCAGGCCGTGGCCGGCGGGCCAGACCAGGCGGGTGTGCTCGCCCATGAACGTGGCCAGGGCCGGGGTGTCGGCGATGGTGTCGAGGAGCGCGTCGGAGCCGAAGTTGGGGCCGGTCGCCTCGATGGTGAGGCCGAACTCGGCGACGAGATCGTCGTAGTAGGCGGCCCACTCGGTTCCGGGGACGATGCCGGGCATCCAGATCCGGTGCCCGGCGAGCTGGGCGACGGTCACCGACCGGGCGCCGGCCAGCGCGTGGGCGGGCCCGGTGAGGAGCTGGAGCGGCTCGTCGAGCACCCGGACGGATTCGATGTCCTCGGGAAGGGGCCGGCCCGGCACGGCGACGGCGCGGAAGGACGCGTCGATCGCACCGGACCGGATGGCGGCGAGGGCCGTCTCGATGTCGAACAGCATCACCACGTCGAGCTCGATCTCGGGGTGCGCGCGGTGGAAGCCGCGCATCAGGCCCGACGCCGCGCTGCGTGAGGTGATCATGTCGACGCGCAGCGGACGGCGGCCGGTGCGCACGGACGCGACCGCGCGCTCGGCGACGCGCAGCAGTTCGCGCGCGTGGGGCAGGAATGCCTGCCCGTCGATGGTGAGCCCGGCGCCGCGGGCGGTGCGGGTGAACAGCCGCACGCCGAGGCCGCGCTCCAGCGCGGCGATGCGCTTGGACACGGCCTGCTGGGTGACCGCCAGCTCGGCGGCGGCCTCCTGGAACTGCCCTGCGTCGGCGGCGGCGACGAAGGTCCGGACGGCGTCGAGGTCCATGCCGACACCCTAGGGGCACAACCGTTGGTTGTGGCCGACGGGGCTTCAGTTGTTTGATCCCCAGGTACGGTGCGCGCTTTGATGCTTCCGATCGCTGATCGGTTGTGCGGGTGAGTGGCGAGGAGCGTCGGGCATGCGGAGCGGGCACCGGCTGGGGCGGCGGTTCGGCTGGCTCTGGGGAGCGTACGGGACCAGCGCGCTCGGTACGTGGCTCGCCTTCGGCGCGTTCCCGCTGATCGCCATTCAGGTGTTGCACGCCGGTCCGGCAGAGGTCGCCGCGCTTGCCTGCGTGGGGGCCTTGGTTGGCGCGGCCGTGGCGGTGCCGCTCGGGCCTTGGGTGGAGTTCCGCCGCAAGCGGCCGGTGCTGATCGCGATGGATCTGGCGCGCTTCGCGGCGCTGCTGACGATTCCCGTCGCGTTCACGCTCGGCGTGCTCACCTTCCTTCAGCTCCTGCTGGTCTCGGTCGTCGTCGCGGCGGCCGACATCGCCTTCCGTGCCGCCTCCGGCGCGTACCTGAAGACGCTGTTGCGGGCCGAGGACCTGCTCGTCGCCAACGCCCGGTTCGAGTCCACGGCTTGGACGACCACGATCATCGGGCCGCCGCTGGGTGGCGCGGCGATCGGGCTCCTCGGTCCGGTGGCGACGGTGGTGGCCGACGCGGTCAGCTACCTGCTCTCGGCCCTGGGCATCGGTGCGATGGGCGGGCGTGAGCCCCCGCGCCGGGAGGTCGCGCGCATGCGGGCCGGGGACGTGCTCGACGGCTGGCGGTACATCCTCGCCGACGTGACGCTGCGGCGGCTGTTGTTGAACACCGCCTTGTTCAACGGCCTGGTGATGGCCACCCAGCCGCTGCTGGCCGTCCTCATGCTCGGCCGGCTTGGGTTCGCGCCGTGGCAGTACGGCCTCGCCTTCGCCGCGCCCTCGATCGGTGGGTTGCTCGGTTCACGGCTGGCCCGGCCGCTCGTCACCCGGTCCGGGCAGCACCGGGTCCTGGTCGTGACCGGGGCGCTGCGCGCGCTCTGGCCCGTCGGGCTGGCCTTCCTGGGGCCCGGCACCGGAGGGCTGCTGCTGGTGATCGGCGTCGAGTTCGGGCTCATCTTCTGCTGCGGGATCTTCAACCCCGTCTGCGCCACCTACCGCCTCGAACGCACCGCGACCGGCCGGGCCGCCCGCGTGCTGTCCGCCTGGGCGGTGACGACCAAGGCGTCGACCGCGCTCCTGACGGCCGTCTGGGGCGTGCTGGGCGGCCTGCTCGGCCCGCGTACGGCCATCGGCCTGGCCGGCGTGCTCCTGCTGGCGACCCCGCTGTCGCTTCCCCGGCGCGCCGCCGCGCCCCCTGCCGAGACTCCGGCTCAGCCCGTGGAGGCGTGACGCAGGCCCCGGTCGACGAGGGTGATGAGCCACTCAAAGCTCTCGTCGACATCGGCGGACCACTGGAAGGCGTTCGCGGACTGCAGGGTGGCGAATCCGTGGAAGAAGCTGCGCAGCGCGCGCAGCGCGTGGTCCATCTCGTCCGGTGCGAGGGTGTACGCCCGGAGCACCGCCGTGAACGAGTCCAGCAACCGTGACCCCGCGACCGCGATCGGGTCGTCCGGGCCGGTCGGCTCGACGCCGATGGTGGCCGCGTACCGGCCCGGGTGGGTGAGCACGAAGTCGCGGAACGCGCGGGCCGCGGCGGCGAGCGCGTCGCGGCCCGCGTACCCCTGCACGGCCGCACCGACCGCGTCCGCCGCCTCGGCGAGGGCGAGCGCCGCGATGCGGCGGTTCAGGTCGTCCTGGCCGGCGATGTGCTTGTAGAGCGACGGCGTCCGCACGCCGACCCGCTCGGCCAGCAGGCCCATGGTCAGGCCCGCGAAGCCGACCTCGTCGGCGAGCGCCGCGCCGGCCGCGACGACAGCGGCCGGGTCGAGTCCGGCCCTAGGCACGGACGGAGTCCAGGAACGACAGCATCAAGGTGACCACCTGCGAGGGGAACTGGACGTGCGGGTAGTGTCCCGCACCGGGGATCATCTCAAGCCGCCCCAGACCGGGTGGCAGCGCCGCCACGATCGCCTCACCCTCGGCCCGCGGGGAGGCCCAGTCGGGGTCGAGGGTGCCCTCCACGACCAGCACCGGGCAGCGGACGTTGCCCAGCTGGGCGCCGGCGTCCACGGGGGCGGACCGGCCCATCGACCGCATGGCCTTCATCCGGCCCGGCTCGCGCATCATCGCGTCGATCCGGTCGAGGCGCACGTCCCAGTCCGCCGGCCTGGGGCCGGGGTACGCGATCTCCAGATACCGCCTCCAGAGCCGGACGCTGCCGAACAGGCCGGTGCCGAGCAGGCTGAGCATGCCCCGGCGAAAGCGGGACACCCGCAGGTCGCCGGGTGCGATCGACTGCTTGCGGGTGAACGGCGCCAGCTCGACCACCGCGGTGATCAGCGACGGCGCTTTCGCCGCGGCGATCGTGGCCGCGCCGCCCGAGATGGAGTGGCCGACCAGCGTCGCCGGGCCACCCAGGTGGTTCACCAGGGCGATCAGGTCACCCGCGATGTCCGTACGCGTATAGGACGCCCACCCCACGCTCGACTCGCCGCAGCCGCGCAGGTCCACGGCGGCGACCCGGTATCCGGCCGCCACCAGGGCCGGCGCCACGAAGCGGTACGCCTCGCGGCTGTCGCCCATGCCGTGCGCGAGCACGACGAGCGGCCCGGAGGCGCCGGTCACCTCGTACGCGAGGGTGCCCCCGTCGACGGTCAGGTGTTCGGTCATGACAGGCCTCCAGGCTTGGCTAATAGTGTTAGCTTCAAGCTAATGACATTAGCCAAGTCTGTCAAGGCCACCGAAATCGGTGGCTGCCAGGGAGGAGGCGGGTCACAGTGGGACCGTGCCGGAGAACAATTTCGATGAGTGGACAGCGGAGACCTACGAGGCCAAGTGGCCCGAGCTGTTCGAACCGGCGGTCGTCGAACCGGCCGTCGCGTTCCTGGCCGACCTGGCGGGGACGGGTGCCGCGCTGGAGCTCGGCGTCGGCACCGGGCGGATCGCGCTGCCGCTCAGCGGGCGGGGGATCCGGGTGCACGGCATCGATCTGTCGGCGCCCATGGTGGCCCGGATGCGGGAGAAGCCGGGGGCGGAGCGCGTCGGCGTGACCATCGGCGACTTCGCGACCACCAGGGTGCAGGGAGCCTTCACGCTCGCCTACCTGGTGCGGAACACGATCACCAACCTGACCACCCAGGACGAACAGGTCGAGTGCTTCCGCAACGCGGCGGCACATCTCGAACCCGGCGGCTGCTTCGTCGTCGAGGTGTACGTCCCGGCGCTGCGCAGTCTCCCGCCCGGCGAGACCATCCACCCGTTCACCGTGACCCCCGAGCACCTCGGCTTCGAGGAGTACGACATCGCGTCCCAGATCGCGTACTCCCACCACTACTGGGTGGTGGACCGCCGCCTGGAGACCCGCTCGTCGCCGCACCGCTACGTATGGCCGTCCGAACTGGACCTCATGGCACGGCTCGCCGGGATGCGCCTGCGGGAACGCTGGGCCGGCTGGAAACGCGAGCCTTTCACCGGCGACAGCACCGGCCACGTCTCGGTCTGGGAGAAGCCGGCCTGGTAGGCCGCGCCGGCGCCGGCGTCCGTTGGGGGGTTCCTAGGCGCAGTCGGGGCAGCGGCCGAAGATCTCGACGGTGTGGTCGACGTCGACGAAGCCCGCCTCGGCGGCCACGCGTTCGGCCCAGCGTTCCACGGCGGTGCCCTCGACCTCCACGCTGCGGCCGCAGTAGCGGCAGGTGACGTGGTGGTGGTGTGAGCCCGTGGCGCAGCGGCGGTAGAGGGTCTCGCCGTTCTCGTCGCGGATGGCGTCCACCGCGGGGCCCTCGCTGAGGACCTGGAGGTGGCGGTAGACGGTGGTGAGGCCCACGCGTTCGCCGCGGCGGCGCAGCTCGGCGTGGATGTCCTGGGCGCTGTGGAAGCCGGGCAGGTTGGCGAGCACGGACACGAGGGCCTCGGCCTGCCGGGTGCCGCGCACTCGGGTGCCACGGGTGGCGGAGGTGTCCGCGGGGGATGGGTGCGGTGATGGCGTGGTCATGTGAGCGTCCTCACCCGCCTTCGGTACCGGCCGTTGTCGGTGATGTGGAGGGGGTACGCGTGCCCCCACACGTCAGGCTGAACACTACCAAGCGGCCCGATCTTTCCGGCTGTTCCGGATCCGCCGTGCGGGGGGCGTGACGTGTCGCGGGCCCGGCCGCCCGTCCACAGGGTGGCGCGGGTCACTGTGGTGGTCCGGGACAATGGAGGGGTCAGGTTTTCCGAGGAAGGAATCGATCGTGGGTATGAGCGCCGAGGCCGACTGGGTCTCACGGTTCGCGGACGAGGTCATCGCCGAGGCCGAGCGGCGGGCACCCGGCAAAACGATCGTCTGCGCGTCCGGGCTCAGCCCGTCGGGGCCGGTCCACCTCGGGAACCTGCGGGAGGTCATGACGCCTCATCTGGTGGCGGACGAGATCCGGCGGCGGGGGTACGACGTCGTGCACATCCTGTCGTGGGACGACTACGACCGGTTCCGGAAGGTGCCCGCGGGGGTGGACTCCTCGTGGTCTGAGCACATCGGGAAGCCCCTGACGTCCGTGCCGGCCCCCCCGGGAAGTGAGTACGCCAACTGGGCGGAGCACTTCAAGGCGCCGATGGCCGCGGCGATGGCCGAGATGGGCATCGAGGTGCGGGCCATCAGCCAGACCGCTCAGTACACCTCGGGGGTGTACCGGGAGCAGATCCTCTTCGCGATGCGGGAGCGCGGGCGCATCGACGCGATCCTCGACCGGTACCGCACCAAGGACAAGCCCGCACCGGCGAAGGCCAAGCAGGGGCCGGCGGTCGACGCGGCGGACGCGGCGGCGGCCGAGGCGGCGGCCGAGGGCTCGGGGGCGGCCGGTGAGGACGACGGGAAGGTCGCGGCGGGGTACTTCCCGTACAAGCCGTACTGCTCGGTGTGCGAGCGGGACATGACCACCGTGACGGGCTACGACGACGAGACCACCGAGCTGTCCTACACCTGTGTGTGCGGGCACGCCGAGACGGTGCGGCTGTCGGAGCACAACCACGGGAAGCTGGTGTGGAAGGTCGACTGGCCGATGCGCTGGGCGTACGAGGGCGTGGCGTTCGAGCCCTCCGGGGTCGACCACCACTCCTCGGGGTCGTCGTGGGTGGTCGGCGGGCAGATCGTGAGCGAGGTGTTCGGCGGCGAGCAGCCGATCGGGCCGATGTACGCCTTCGTCGGCATCAGCGGCATGGCCAAGATGAGCAGCTCCAAGGGCGCCGTCCCGACGGCCGCCGACGCGCTGCAGATCATGGAGGCGCCGCTGCTGCGGTGGCTGTACGCGCGGCGCAAGCCGAACCAATCGTTCAAGGTCGCGTTCGACCAGGAGATCCAGCGGATGTACGACGAGTGGGACTCCCTCGGGCGCAAGGTCGCCGACGGGGCGGCCCAGCCGGCCGACGTCGCGGCGTACACCCGGGCGTCGACCACCGCCGCCGGGCCGCTGCCGGCCACGCCGCGCCCCCTGCCGTACCGCACGCTGGCCTCGATCGTGGACATCACGACCGGCGACACCGACCAGACGCTGCGCATCCTGCGCGAGCTGGACCCCTCCGACCCGATCACCTCGCTGGACGAGGCCCGGCCGCGGCTGGACCGGGCGGCGCGGTGGATCACCACGCAGGTGCCCGCCGAGCAGCGCACCCGGGTGCGCGACGAGCCGGACACCCAGCTGCTGGCCTCGCTCGGCGAGCGGGACCGCGAGTCGCTGCGCCTGCTGCTCGACCGTCTGGACGAGCACTGGTCGCTGGACGGGCTCACCACCCTGGTCTACGGCGTGCCGAAGATCCAGGCGGGCCTGACCCCCGACGCCAAGCCCACCCCCGAGCTGAAGGTCGCCCAGCGCGAGTTCTTCGCCCTGCTCTACACCCTGCTGGTCGGCCGCGACACCGGCCCCCGGCTCCCCACCCTGCTCCTGGCGGCGGGCGCCCCCCGGGTGCGCGCCCTGCTCGGCGGCTGACGCCGTACGCAGGCGGCCGACCGGCCGTGGGAGCGGCCGACGGCCGCGTCCAGGCGAACGAAGGGGTCCCGGCCGCCGCCGGGGCCCCTTTCGTGTTCCCGGCGTCGGCCAAGGGTCCCCTTTCGTGTTCCTGGCGTGGGCCGAGGGGCCTTTGGTGTTCCCGGCGTCGGCCGAGGGCCCCTTTTGGTGTTCCCGGCGTCGATCGAGGGTCCTCTTGGTGTTCCCGGCGTCGATCGAGGGTTCATTTGGTGTTCCCGGCGATCGTCATGGGGATGTTTTCGCAGGTGAAGGGGGTTGGCAAAAAAGCTTCATGGTAAGCTGCCTAGAGGAAAAAATTTGACCCTCACGCCCTCGCACCCGTATGGTCCTGGCAATCGGGGACCTGGAGCACACTTCATGAAGCGACGACTCGCAGCGGTCGCGGTCACAGCCGCGATCGTCTCGGCCACCGCCGCGTGCGGTGCCACGGAGGGGGCCGCCGTAGGGCCCGGTGGGATCTACACGACCATCGACGGGTCCAAGCAGATCGACGCGACGGCGCCCATCAATCCGTTCAACCCGCAGGGAAGCACCTTCGCGGGCTACGACGCCATGTCGCTGGCCTGGCCGAAGAACGACCTCATGGACGCGAACCAGTTCTACCCGGGCCTCGCCAAGAGCTGGACGACCACCCCCGGGCAGGGTGAGGTCGTCGTCCACCTGCAGCCGGACGCCCGCTGGTCGGACGGCAAGCCCGTGACCAGCCAGGACGTACAGACATCCATCGGTCTCGCCTACACGCAGGGCGGCAGCGCCTACACCGTGAACGCGGGCGCGGCGGGCGCGGCGGCGGACATCACCGTCGTGGACGCCAAGACCGTCAAGGTCACCCAGGGCGCCATCCGCAGCAACGCCTTCCTGCGCAACGTGCTGTCCACCATCGTCGTCCCCGCCCACGTGTACGGCCACCTGCTGCCCGCCGGCTTCTGGAGCACGCTCAAGGCCGCCCGGGGCACCGGCGCCGCGGCCGAGCGCGCCAAGGCCGTCATCACGGGGCTGTCGCAGCAGGTGATCACCTTCTCCCCGGCGACGGACGTCTCGGCGGGCCCGTTCGTGCTGGAGCGGGTCAACCCGGGCGCGGCGCTGCTCACCAAGAACCCCTACTTCTACGACGCCGCCAAGATCACTCCGAGCAAGGTGAAGGTCCTCAACTACACCGGCAACGAGCAGATCTGGAACTACCTGGTCTCCGGCAAACTGGACAGCGCCCCCTTCACCGCCGTCCCCGCCGCCGTGATGCACCGCATCGAGCGCACCCCCGGCAACGAGGTCCGCAAGGGCTACTCCCCGGTGGCCGCCGCGATGGCGTTCAACCAGTCCCACAAGCCGTACGACAACGTGCACGTCCGCCGCGCGCTCGCCTACCTCATCGACCGCACCCAGGTCACGAAGATCGCCTCCCCGGAGGCGGGCACCGCGGCCGTCACCACCTCGGGCATCCACGCCAGCGCCGCCAAGGCCTGGCTCGGCGACGGGCTCGGCGCGCTCGACCCGTACAAGGTCGACCCCGCCAAGGCGGAGCAGGAGCTGAGGGCCGCCGGCATGGTCAAGAAGGCCGGCGTGTGGGCGATGCCGGACGGCTCGCCGTGGCAGGTGCGCATCAACGTCCCCGCGTCGTTCTCCGACTGGGTGGCCGCCGCCAAGGCCGTCACCAGCCAGCTCACCGACCACGGCATCCGCGCGTCGGTCGTCACCTCCGCCGACTACATCCTGTACCTCGACGAGCTCGCCGGCGGGAAGTACGACGTGGGCTTCTGGCTGATGGGCCTCGGCCCGTCGCCGTACAACATCTTCCAGCGGCTGTACGGCTCGGCCAACGGCTGGCAGCTGCTGGCCGGCCGCCTGGAGCACGTGCCGCCGGGCAAGCAGGGCAACTGGATGGGCGGCCCGGAGACGGTGGGCGGGGTGAACCCCGGCGAGCTGACCAACCGGCTGAACCTCGCCACGCCCGACGAGCAGAAGCGCATCGTCGCCACGCTGGCCCGCTTCACCAACGAGCAGCTGCCCGTCATCCAGATCTACGACTACGTCAACACCCAGTTCGTCAACACGACCCGCTACACCGGCTGGCCGCCGCCCGCCAGTGAGGTGCTGCGGCTGCCCGCGGGCGTGTGGATGCAGCTCGGCATGATCAAGAAGAAGTAGGCCATGAAGACACACCCGGCCCGGGGCCGTCCCCGGGCGCACGCCGTCACGCGACGCCTGACCGGCCACCTGGCCCGCGGGCTCGCCATGATCTGGGTGGTCACCACGATCAGCTTCGTGATCATCCGCAGCATCCCGGGCAACCCGGTGCAGGGGCAGTACGAGACGCTGATCGAGCGCGGCATGTCCCCGGACGCCGCCGAGCGGGCCACCGCCGCGCTGTACGGCTTCCTGCCCAAGGGCACCCTGTGGGAGCAGTACACCCAGTACCTCGGAGCGCTGATCCACCTGGACCTCGGCCAGTCGCTCAGCACCCCGGGCACCGAGGTGACCACGCTGATCGGCGCCGCGGCCAAGTGGACCATCCTGCCGGTGCTCGGCGGCACGCTGCTCAGCTTCCTGCTCGGCGTGACGCTCGGCGTCTACGCGGGGATCAAGCGGTCCGGCCGGCTCGGCGACCTGCTGTCCATCTCGGGGTCGCTGCTGCACGGCGTGCCGCAGTACGTGATCGGCCTGCTGATGCTGGCGATCTTCACGACGCTGTGGCCGATCCTCCCGGCGGGCGGCCCGGTGGACGTCGAGTTCGTGCCCGGGTTCAACGGGCCGTACCTCGCCTCGCTGGTGCAGCACGCCACCCTGCCGGTGCTGACGTACGCGCTGGCCAGCTACGGCGGCTGGGTGCTCGCCATGAAGTCCAGCGTGGCGACCGTGCTCGGCGACGACTTCATCCTGGCCGCCGAGCTGCGCGGCCTGTCCAGGGCCGTGCTGTTCCGGTACGTGGCGCGCAACGCGATCCTGCCGCTGTTCACCATCCTGGCGCTGTCGCTCGGCATGCTGTTCGGCGGCGCGATCTTCATCGAACGCATCTTCAACTACCCGGGTCTCGGGCTGCTGCTCGTCAACAGCATCGGCGCGCGCGACTACGCGCTGATGGGCGGCACCTTCCTGGTCACCACGGTGGCGATCATCGTCGCCAACATCGCGGCGGACCTCCTCTACACCGTGATCGACCCCCGGGTGCGGACGGGAGGCACGGCATGACGGCGATCCTTACGCCCCCCCGCCCGGTCAAGGTGTCGTCGCGGCGCGACTTCTGGCGCGGCGTGCGGCGGGTGCTGCGGCGCAAGCCGAGCCGCATCGTGGGCGTGGTGATCCTCGCGCTGTTCGCGCTGATGGCGGTGGCCGGCCCGATGATCTACCCCTCGCCGCTGCCGAGGGAGAACAACGCGCTGTACGCCGCGCCGAGCCTGGCGCATCCGTTCGGTACCGACTTCGAGGGCACCGACGTGCTGGCCCTTGTGGTCACCGGCGCCAGGTACGTGATCTTGACGGGTCTCGCCACGGCGGTCATCACCGTCGCGCTCGGCACCGCGCTCGGGCTGATCGCGGGCTTCCACCGGGGCCGCTGGGACACGGCCCTGATGCGGCTCACCGACCTCCAGCTCACCATCCCCGGGCTGCCGCTGCTGCTGGTGCTGACCACCCTGTGGAAGTTCGACAGCCCGCTGGAGATGGGCCTGGTGCTCGGCCTGCTCGGCTGGGGCGGCGTCGCCCGCGCGGTGCGGTCGCAGACCCTGTCGCTGCGCGAGCGCGGCTTCATCGAGGCGGCCCGGGGACTCGGGCTGTCCACCACGCACATCATCGGGCGCGAGCTGCTGCCCGGCATGGCGCCGTACATCGCGATGAACGTGCTCATCGCGGTCACCGGCGCCATCTACGCCCAGGTGGGGCTGTTCTTCCTCGGCGTGCTGCCGTTCGACTCCAACAACTGGGGCGTGATGCTGAACCTCGCCGTCTTCGGCGGCGGCGCGCTCACCAGCACGGCCGCGCTGCCGTACCTGCTGGCCCCGCTGCTGGCCATCCTGCTGCTCACGCTGGGCATCGTGCTCATCGTGGACGCCATGGACGAGATCTTCAATCCCCGGCTGCGCGAGGAGTAACCCGATGACCGTCACCACCAGGGTCGCCCCGGCCGCCACGGGACCGGGGGGACGCCCATGACCACCGCCCCCGGCGTACGGGTGCGCGACCTCACCGTCGTCTACAAGACGCCCCTCGGCGAGCTGCCCGCGCTGCGCGGCGTCGGCCTCGCCATCGAGCCCGGCACCATCACCGGCATCGTGGGGGAGTCCGGCTCCGGCAAGTCCACCCTCGCGCTCTCCCTGCTGAACGCCGTGCAGCCGCCCGGCCGGATCGCCGAGGGGAGCGTGGAGATCGACGGGCTCGGCGACGTGCTGACCCTCGGCGGCGAGGCGCTGCGGCAGGCCCGCGGCAAGCACCTCGGGTACGTCTTCCAGGCCGCGCAGAACTCCCTCAACCCGCTCAAGACGGTCGGCAAGCAGTTGCTCGACCTCGGCCGTTCGCACGGCGTGCGGGACGGGCGCGTCCTGGTCAGGGACGCGATGAGCCTGCTGGAGCGGATGGGCCTGGACGGCGCCCGCGTGCTCGACTCCCACCAGCACCAGCTGTCCGGCGGGATGCGGCAGCGGGTCGGGATCATGCTCGCGCTGGTGCTCAACGCCCACCTGGTGATCCTGGACGAGCCGACCACCGCCCTCGACATGATCACCCAGGCGACCATCCTGCGCATCATCCGCGAGGTGCACGAGGAACGCGGGCTCACCACCCTGATGGTCACGCACGACATCGGGGTGGCCGCCGAGGTGACCGACCGGCTCGCCGTGATGTACGGCGGCCGGCTGGTGGAGCACGGCCCCACCAAGGACGTGCTCGGCTCGCCCCGCCACCCCTACACCCGCGGCCTCATCCAGGCCATCCCCAGACTGTCCGGCGACATCGCCCAGGCCCGCGCGCTGCCGGGCCGCCCGCCCACCCTCGGCACCCTCCCCACGGCCGGCTGCGTGTTCCGTGAGCGCTGCCCCCTGCGCATGGAGGTCTGCGAGACCGACGACCCGCCCACGGTGGCGCACGGCGACCGCAACGCCGCCTGCCACGCGGTCGAGCTCCCCGCCTCGGCGATCCGGGTGGAGCGTAAGGAGGAGTTCGCGTGATCAGCGGAACCGGGATCACCAAGACCTACCGGCGGCGCGGCGACCACACCGGCGCGCAGGACGTGTACGCGTTGCGCGGGGTGGACTTCACCGTGCCCAAGGGCGGCGCGGTGTCGTTCATCGGCGAGTCCGGGTGCGGCAAGACCACGCTCGGGCGCATCGTGGCCGGGCTGGAGACCTACGACTCCGGGGACGTCGTCATCGGCGGCGTGCCGATGACACCGCTGCGGCCACGAAAGCGCGAGCCGTACTTCCGCCGGATCCAGCTCATCCACCAGGACCCGTACTCGGCGCTGAACCCCAACCGCACCATCGAGCAGACGCTGCGGGCGCCGCTCGCGCTGCGCGCCCGCCAGATGAAACGTCCCGGCTCGTGGATCGGCGAGCGGGCCGAGGAACTGCTGTCCCTGGTCGGCATCGACCCCGGGTACGTGCTGCCGCGCTACCCGCACCAGCTGTCCGGCGGCATGCGCCAGCGGGTGGTCATCGCCCGCGCGCTCACCGTGGACCCCGAGATGCTGGTCGCCGACGAGTCGGTCTCGATGATCGACGTGTCGATGCGGCTGAGCATCCTGGCCCTGCTGAAGGACCTGCGGGAGCGGCTCGGGGTGAGCCTGATGTTCATCACCCACGACATCGCCACGGCCAGGTACATCGGCGCCGACAGCGAGCTGTACGTCCTGTACCGGGGCCTGGTGGCGGAACGCGGCCCGACCGAGACGGTCATCTCCGGCCCCGTGCACCCTTACACGCAGGCTCTGCTGTCGGCCATCCCGGTGCTGCACGGCCTGGAGCTGCCCGGCCCCGACCGCGTGGTGCCGACCGAGGCCCTGGACGAACGCCGCCCCGACACCGGTTGCCTGTTCGCCCGCCGCTGCCCGTTCCGCAGCGACCGCTGCGTCGAGGAGCGCCCCGAGCTGGCGCACTGCCTGGACCCGACCCACGAGCACGCCTGCTTCCACCCGCACCGCCGCCAGGTGATCCCCGTCGAACGGTTCACGTCGGGTGGCCCGGACGCGAACGGCACGGCCGGGACGGCGGTGAACGGCGCGGCCGGGGCGGCGGCCCGCGTGAGGACCACCGCGTGACCGGTATCCGGCCGATGGCGGCCGGTGAGCTCGACGCGATCGCCGGGCTCGCCTGGTCGGCGCTGACGCTGGACTCCGCCGAGGCGAGCGCGCTGGTCGCCCGGCTGGCCGCGCCGCCACCGGAGCGGGACTGGGCCGCGCTGGTGACACCCGACCTGGACGGCGTGGTGTTCGTCTCGACGTCCGCCACCGAGGGGATCGGCCACCTGGACCTCTTCGCCGTCCACCCGGCCGTCCGGGGCAGGGGTCTCGGCAAGGCGCTGGTGTGGGCGGCGGAGGAATGGCTGCGCGACCGCGGCGTGCGCGAGGCGCGCATGGCGGGCAACCCGCCGTGTTACGCGTGGCCCGGCATCGACGTCCGCTACACCCCCGCCGTCTGCCTCGCCGAGAGCCTCGGCTACCGGCGCTACCGCACCGCGTGGAACATGACCGCCGACCTGACCTCCGCCGCCCCGCCCCGGGAGCCGGAGCTGGCCCGCCTCGCCGAGGCGGGCGTTGAACTGCACGCCGCGCCCCCCGGCGCCTTCGGCGAGCGCGCCGAGGTCGCCGCGTTCGTCCGCGAGCAGTGGAACGACGCGTGGGCCTGGGAGGTGGAACAGGCCACCGGCTGCCACTACGCCGTCCGCGACGGCGAGATCCTGGGCTTCGCCGCCTGGGGCTCCCGTCCGAGGTGGTTCGGCCCGATGGGCACCGCCGAGTCGGCCCGCGGCCTGGGCGTGGGCCGCGTGCTGCTGCGCCGCTGCCTGGCCGAACAGGCGGCGTACGGCCTGAAGCAGGCGCAGATCGGCTGGGTGGGTCCCATCCGCTTCTACGCCAAGGCCATCGGCGCCCCCGTCGAACGCGTCTTCTGGTTGTTCCGCCGCTCCCTGGACGGCCCGGACCTTCCCGAGAACGAGGAGCCATGACCCGACCACCCACCGCCCCGACCACGAACGGCGACGAGCCACGCCACGGTGCGGCCGAGCGGAACGACCGGCCCCACGGTGCGACCGGGCATGACGACCGGCCTCACGGTGCGACCGGGCATGCCAACCGGCCTCACGGTGCGACCGGGCAGAACGACCCGGGCCACCGCGCGACCGAGCAGAACGACCCGCGTTACCGGGCCATCGACAAGCTGCCCACCGAGGAGATCGCCCGTCTGATGAACGCGGCCGACACCGCGGTCCCGGCCGCGGTGGCCGCGCAGGTGCCCCGCATCTCCGCCGCCGTCGACGAGATCGCCGCGAGGCTGCGCCGGGGCGGCAGGCTGCTGTACGTGGGAGCGGGCACGTCGGGAAGGCTCGCCGTGCTGGACGCCTCGGAGTGCCCCCCGACCTTCGGCACCGACCCCGGCACGGTGCTCGGCATCATCGCGGGCGGCCCCGACGCCCTGGTCCGCTCGGTCGAGGGCGCCGAGGACGACGCCGAGGCCGGCACCGCCGTGATCGCCGCGCACGAGGTCGGCCCGGACGACTCGGTGGTCGGCATCTCGGCCGCCGGCCGCGCCGCCTACGTCCTGGCCGCCGTCGCCGAGTCCCGCCGCCGCGGCGCCTTCACCGTGGGCCTGTCCTGCAACGAGGCCACCCCGCTCTCGGACGCGGCCGACCAGGCCATCGAGGTGATCGTCGGCCCCGAGGTGGTCACCGGCTCCACCCGCCTGAAGGCGGGCACCGCCCAGAAACTCGTCCTGAACATGATCTCGACCATCTCGATGATCAGATGCGGCCGCACCTTCGGCAACTACATGGTCGAGGTCTCCGCCAGCAACCGAAAGCTGGTGGACCGCGCCGCCCGCATAGTCGCCGACATCACCGGCACCGACTCCCACACCGCCCGCGACGCCCTCCACGCCGCCGGCAACGAGGTAAAAACCGCCGTAGTAATGCTCGAACACCACCTAGACCCCCGAGCCGCCCGCCTCCTCCTAACCGCCCACAACAACGACCTAACCACCACCCTCACCACCCCCCCACCCTCCTAACCCCCCCAACACCGCACCACCTCACGGCGGGGGGTTGCCTGCGTCCAGGGCATGGTCCTCGCGAGGCCGCGCTCCGCGCGAAAGCCGCAAGGGCTGTCTCATGTGGGGGGAGCCCCCACACCCCCCGGGCTGCCGCGCTCGTCCGCCGCCCCACCCTCCTGACCCGCTTCGAACGAGGCGTTCTCGTCGAATGCGAGCCGGTGACCGCAGCCTGACGTGCGTGCTAGACAGAGACATCGTGAGAGGGGCGGCAATGGAGCAAGGCACCCGTGGTGAGCTCATCAGCCGGCTGGCTGAAGCTGTGAGGTCCGTTTCGACCGGGCACCCGTTGCGGGTCGCCATCGACGGGCCGCCTGCCGCCGGCAAGACCACGCTGGCCGACGAGCTCGCCGTCGTTCTGCGGGCGCAGGACCGCGACGTCATCCGCGCGACCATCGACGACTTCCTCGTCCCCCGTGCACAGCGCTACCGACGCGGGCAGTACTCGGCCGAAGGCTGCTACTTCGACGCTCACGACCACGCCGCGCTGTGCCGGGTCCTGCTCGATCCTTTGGGCCCAGGCGGAGACCGAAGGTTTCAGCACGCGGTCTACGACAGAGACACCGACACCCCGTCGTCGCCGCCGGCCACGACAGCCCCGGCGGACGCCGTGCTGCTCTTCGACGGCGTCTTCCTCCTGCGCCCGGAACTCGTCGACCGGTGGGACCTGCGCATCTTCGTGTCCGTCCCGTTCGAGCAGACGGTGGATCGCGCCCGGGACCGAGGCACAGCGCTGGCCGGATCCACCGCCGACACCGCCCAAATCGAACGGTCCTGGCGCGACCGCTATATCCCCTCGCAACAGCTCTACTTCGCCACGGCCCGCCCAACCGACCACGCCGACCTCATCGTGTACAACGATCAGCTCCAACGGCCGACCTGGGAAGTCCGACAGATCTCCGGTCGGTGAAGCCCACTGCGCGTGGGGGGCGCACCAGCGCTCGTTATGGCACTGGGTGCAGGCCGAGATCGCACACCCTGCCGATGCGCATCGGACGGACTGCGATGGGAGCTACAGGCTGTTCAGAGGCCGGGAGGAAGAACGCGGCAGCCGGGGGTGTGGGGGGCTTGCCCCCCGCATGAGACAGCCCTTGCGGCTTCCGCGCGGAGCGCGTCTCCGCAAGGACCTTGTCGTGGGTGGGACGCGACGCTTGACTCCCGCGCGGAGGGCGTCTCCGCAAGGACCATGTCTTGGGTGGGACGCGACGCCTGCTGCTGCGCGAAGTGCGCCTGTGTGAGGACCGTTTCCGTGCGGGGTGCGTCTTCGGGGAGGACCGTGCCCTTGGTTGGGGAGCGACGCCGGACCGTGTGGGGGAGGGGGCCGCGTCCGGCTGATCAGCTGCGGGGGGTTACATGATCAGACGGAGGAGGCGGGTGGCTTCGGGGTCGTTGTGGTCGGTTAGGGCGGTCATCAGGCAGCGGATGGCCATGGCGGGGTCGAAGTTCTCCAGGGTGAGGGCGTGGTGGGCTCGGAGGGTTTCGGGGGGGACGGGGGTGGTGGGGAAGCCGATGGGGGTTGCTTGGGCTTTTTCGATCATGGGGGTGATCTTGGTGCGGAAGAAGTCGAAGGTTTCTCTGGTGAAGTTGGTGCTGTGGGTGTCGGGGCGGTTCCAGCACATGAAGAGGCGGATCACTTCGGGGGTGGCTTCCTTCAGCAGGTCGCTCGCCCAGACGGCGTGGCCCCGGCTGGTGGAGAACTTGCCGCTCTCGTAGAGGTACAGCTCGTTGACGGCGAGGCCGTTGACGCACAGGGCGTCGGGGACGCCGGCGGCGGCGAAGAGGGCGGGGAACAGGGCGGCGTAGTAGAAGCCCGTGTCCAGGCCGAGGAACGACCAGGCGCTGTCGACGCCGTTCCACGCCTGCGCGAAGTCGCGAAGGGTGGTGGCCCGGGGGTTCACGTAGCGGCCCACGGTCACCAGGTAGGTGAGGCCCATCTCGAACCAGGCGTCGAGGCGTTCGCCGCCGGTGACCTCGATGCCCCAGTCGGTGGGGTGAGAGGCCGTCACGGAGGGGAGGGGGCGGTCGAGGTGGGCGGTCAGGAGGGCGCGGACGGACGGCGGGAGGACGGCGCCGGCCCACAGGCGGGTGAGACGGGCGCGGTGGGCCTCCAGGGGGAGGACGGGGCCGGAGACGCGGGACTCGACGGGGATGCCGCCGCACACGGCGCAGCGGGGGGAGGTCATGGCGTCGGCGGCGCTGAAGGTGCCGCAGATCTCGCAGGTGCCGCCGGTCTTCTCGGCGGCGCAGAACGGGCAGCTCCCGGTGACGTAGGAGTTGTGCATGGTCTTGCCGCAGCCGTGGCACACCAGCAGGACCCGCTCGGTGGTGATGACGAGGCCGGCGGAGACCATCTCGTCGAACAGCTTGCGGGTGAGGGCCTGATGCTCGGGATCGGCGTACGGGCGGACGAACACGTCGTGCGTGATGCCGGTGGAGGTCAGCGTCTCGCGGATGACCGCCGTGTTGGACGTGATCACCTCGTCGGGGGTCAGTCCGGACGACCTGGCCTTCATCACGATGGAGTTCTGGTGGTCGTCGGTGCCGCACATGGTCAGCACGCGCTCGCCCCGGTTGCGGGCGGCGCGGGCCGCGACGTCGGCCGCGATGTAGGGGCCGGACAGGTGGCCGAGATGCAGTGGCCCGTTGGGGGTCGGGTGCGGGGAGCGGACGACGGTCAACCCCGTTCGTTCTTCTGCGCGCATGGGTCGGCTCCCGGCTTCTTTCGCCTTTTCATCGGCTGTGCGGATGATGTGCGGATGTATGTCGTGATACGGAACCGAATCGGGTGAGATCGAGGGATCCGCGATTCTCCGTCCTGTGTAACACGATAACGTGGAGACCGGATATCGGGAAATCCGGCGGGTCCCATCATCGGGCGCAGCGCGCCAATGGCCGATCGATACACGGGCTCTACAACTTTCGATACGCCCACGGTACTTGCGGCCCAATTTCTTGAAAGGTCGGACCGCCGTTCATAGCATCCGGTAAAAGGCACGGACGCAGGATGGTTCCTCCCGATGATCTCGCCTGTGGAGCCGCCCGGCGCGTCGGCCGGTTGTGTGGGGACGCGGTCAGGGGCCGGCGGTCGTCGTACCGTCTGCCCAGGTCAGCAAGCCGGACTTGTCCGACAAGGGCGGGTACGGCCAAACCAGAGGCTCCTAACGACAAACAATGCTTTTTCGCAATTCCCGCGGCCGCCGGCCGGCGATCGGCCCGGCCGTGTGGGAGCGGAACAAGGGGGTGCCGGCCATGCGTCGAGTCAGAAAAACCCAATCCAGAAGAAGCCCACGTCTCATTTCCCTGGATCTGCGCGCGCCGTCGGGCCGCCTGTTGCCGTTCTGAACGGCACCGCGACGACTTCCGTGGCCACCACGGAAAGCCGTCACAGCTCCGGCGCGCCTTTCCCGGGTGCCGCGCGCCGTCTCGACGCCCATGCCGCACCCGTGTGTCCCTGTTTCGGCGAAGGACGACCGGTCGCGGACCGGCGTTGGAGGTAGTGATGACGGCGAAGGTCTTACGCCGGCTGCTCTCCCTTGACCCGCGGGAACTCGTCCGCGCGGTGCCCGGCCCCCCGGCCCGGGACCCCGCGACGACCCGTGCGCTCGAGGCGGTGGTGATCTCCTTCGCCACCGGCTACAACGCCGGCCTCGGCGCCCCGCCGGGCGAGCTGGACCTCTCACACGTGGCCCCGGAACTGCGCGGCTTCGCCTACGAGGGCGCCGCGATGAGCATCGGGATCCTGGACCTGATGACGCTCGGCGGGGGGCGCCGCACGCGTGCCTTCCTGGACGGGCCCGCCGCGCCGTACGTCCACCTGGCGCACGTCGGCACGGGCTGGTCGTTCGCGAGGATGCGGGTGCGGCCCTGGACGGGCGTGCGCGCCGCGCAGCCGCAGTTCCGCTGGCTGGCCTGGGACGGCTGGGGCTTCCACCAGGCGTTCTTCCGGGCCCGCGCGGTCGTGGAGGAGCACCGCGTCGAGCGCGCCGCCCGCGGGCCGGTGCGCCCCATCCGGGACCAGGGGGTCGGCCGCGCGTTGTGGTTCTACACCGGCGCCGAGCCCGACGTGGTGGCCGAGGTCATCGGCGGCTTCCCGGCCGGGCGCCGCCCCGACCTGTGGGCCGGCATCGGCCTGGCCGCCGCCTACACCGGCGCCCAGCCGCCCGAGCGGCTGGAGGATCTCCTCGCCCACGCCGGTGACCACGCCCCGCACGTCGCCCAGGGGGCGGCGTTCGCGGCGAAGGCACATGAGTTCTCCGGGATCGTCCCCGAGCGCACGGCCGCGGCCGTCCAGGCGCTGACCGGCGCCGACGTCGCCACCGCCGCCCGATGGACCGACGATTCCCTGGCCGCGGTGCGGCACCTGCCGGACGACCCCGGCACCTACGAGGCATGGCGTGCCGGAATCCGCCGCGCGTGGGCCCGGCAGAAGGGAGGTGTGGCGTCATGATCGCGAAACTACGCGCCGGCACCGCCGCGATCCTCTCGCTGATCCTTATCGTCGTGGGCTGGCGGCTGGCGGAGCTGCCCGCCAGTTCGGCCGCGATGAACAGCGGGATCGCTCAGCGGTTCAAGTTCGAGCAGAGCCCCCTCAACGGCGCCGCCAACGCCCGGACGATCCGCGAGGTCGCCCCGGCCTACCGCAACATCGACCACTGGATCTCCGCGGTCGGCGCGTCCGTCGCCCTGGCCGACCTGGACGGCAACGGCCTGGCCGACGACGCCTGCCTGGTCGACCCCAGGGACGACTCGGTCACCGTGCGCCCGGTGCCCGGCACCGGCGCCCGCTACCCGGCGATGACGCTGAGCCCCACCGGGCTCGCGTACGACGCGACCATGGCGCCGACCGGCTGCGTGCCCGGCGACTACAACGAGGACGGCCGTCTCGACGTGCTGACCTACTACTGGGGCCGTTCCCCGGTCGTGTTCCTGCGCGGCGCGGGCCCGCTCGCCGCCCCGGCGTTCACCGCGCGCGAGCTGGTCACGCCGTACCAGGTGTGGAACACCAACGCGGTCACCATCGCCGACATGGACGGCGACGGCCACAACGACGTCGTCGTCGGCAACTTCTTCCCCGACAAGGCCAGGGTGCTCGACCCGAAGGCCCACCAGGACGACCTGCTGGTGATGCAGCGCTCGATGTCGGCGGCCTACAACGGCGGCACCGACCACATCCTGCTGTTCCACTCGGCGACGGCCGGCGGCGTGACCTACACCGAGGCCAAGGCGCCGTTCGGCGACGACGACATCGCCAACGGCTGGACTCTGGCGTTCGGCGCGCAGGACCTGAACGGCGACGGCCTGCCCGAGCTGTACATGGCCCACGACTTCGGCCCGGACCGGCTGATGCTCAACGAGTCCACCCCGGGCAAGGTGCGGCTGACCCTGATGGGCGGCATCCGGCACTTCGGCACCCCCAAGTCCAAGGTGCTCGGCAAGGACTCCTTCAAGGGCATGGGCGTGGCGTTCACCGAGCTGAACGCCGACGACACCCCGGACATCGTGGTCAGCAACATCGCCGAGAACTACGCCCTGCACGAGAGCAACTTCGCCTGGGTGAGCGCGAGGCCCGACGTGATCGGCAAGGACGGCGTCGCCTACTACGACGACAAGAGCGAGCCGCTCGGCCTGTCCAGGTCCGGCTGGGGCTGGGACGTGAAGGCCGGTGACTTCGCCGGCGAGGGCGACCACCAGATCATGATGGCCACCGGCTTCATCAAGGGCACCGTCAACCGCTGGCCGCAGCTTCAGGAGCTGGCGCTGACCAACGACGACCTGCTGAACAAGCCGGGCAGCTGGCCGCGCCTGCGGCAGGAGGACGACCTGTCCGGCAGCGACCCGAACCCGTTCTGGTCGCGCGGCGCCGACGGCCGCTACCACGACGTCGCGGCCCTGCTCGGGGTGGACGACCCCGGCCCGACCCGCGGCCTCGCGCTGGCCGACGTGGACCACGACGGCAAGCTGGACTTCGCCGTCGCCAACCAGTGGCGTCAGTCGTACTTCTACCGCAACACCCGTACGACCCGGCACCCGTTCCTCGGCCTGCGGTTGCAGCGCCCGGCCGCCTGCGCGACCGGCGCGGCCGCGGGCGCCCCGCTCGCCCCGGCCGTCGGCGCCGGCGTCACGATCCCGGCGGGCGCGTCCGGGGTGCGGGTCGGCCAGCTCTACCCGGCCAACGGCCACGCCGGGGTCTCGGCCCCCGAGATGCTGTTCGGCCTCTCGGGGAGCGGCGCGGTGCCCGTCACGCTGACCTGGCGTGACGCCTGCGGCGTCCGGCACACCGGCAGCACGAACCTCACCCCCGGCTGGCACAGCCTCTCCCTTGGCGCGGACGGCTCGATCGAGAAGGTGACCAAGTGAGCCCCAAACCCGACCCGAGAACGACCGCACTGCGCCGGTTCGCCATGTCGATCACCGTGTTCACCATCGTGGGACACGCGTTGCTCGGCTTCGAACAGGCCTACCTGACCCCCATCGCCGCGGTGCTCACCGCGTACGTGATGGAGATCGGGCTGGAGATCGTGGACGCCTGGGCCAGGCGGCGGCCGGTGAAGTTCCCCCGCACGGTCACGGGCATGATCGACTTCCTGCTCCCGGCGCACATCGGCGGCCTGGCCTGCGCCATGCTGCTGTACGCCAACGAGCGGATCCTGCCGGTGATGTTCGCCGTGGTCGTCGCCATCGGCTCCAAGTACCTGATCCGCGTCCGGGTCGGCGCGAGCAAGCGGCACGTGCTCAACCCCTCCAACCTCGGCATCGCCGTCGTGCTGCTGGTGTACCCCTGGGTCAGCATCTCGCCGCCGTACCACTTCACCCAGTGGGTGTCCGGCCCGGTGGACTGGATCATCCCGGCGGCCATCCTGGCGTCCGGCACGATGCTCAACGCGGGGCTCACCAAGAAGGTCCCGCTGATCATGGGCTGGGCGGGCGGCTTCGCCCTCCAGGCGCTGATCCGCACCGCGATCGAGGGCACCGCCACGGTGAGCGCGCTGGCCCCCATGACCGGCGTGGCGTTCGTGCTGTTCACCAACTACATGATCACCGACCCGGGCACCACGCCGGTCCGCCCCGGCCGCCAGGTCGCGTTCGGCGTCGCCACCGCGCTCACGTACGGCGTCCTGGTCGCGTTCCACGTGGTGTTCGGCATGTTCTTCGCCCTGGTCATCGTGTGCGCGCTGCGCGGCGTGCTGCTGGCGTACGGCACGATGCTGCGCGAGGTCGCCTGGCCCGAGCCGCGCCCCGTGCGGCGGGCCGTGGTCCCGGAACCGGCGCTGGCCGCGGCCGGAGGGCCACGATGAGAGGCAACTCGGAGGCGTACGCGATCGTCGGGATCGGGTGCCGGTATCCCGACGCCCCGGACTCCGACCGGCTCTGGGAGCTGGTGCTGTCCCGCAGGCGGGCCTTCCGCCCCATCCCGCGCACCCGCCTGGACCCGGACGCCTACGTGTCCGCCGACCTCACCGACCCCGACCGCACCTACGCCAGGTACGCCGCCGTGCTGGAGGGCTGGGAGTTCGACCGGGCGCGGTTCAAGGTGCCCGGCGCCGCGTTCCGCTCCACCGACCTGACCCACTGGCTGGCCCTGGAGGTCGCCGCCGACACCCTGGCGTCGGCGGGCTTCCCCGGCGGGCGCGGCCTGGACTCGGCGCGCACCGGGGTGGTGCTCGGCAACACGCTGACCGGCGAGTTCAGCAGGGCGTCGCTGATGCGGCTGCGCTGGCCGTACGTGCGGCGCGTCGTCGGCGAGTCCCTGGCCGCCGAGGGCTGGACCGCCGACGCGGTGGCCGGCTTCCTGGACCGCATGGAGCCGACGTACAAGGCGCCGTTCCCCGAGCCCACCGACGAGAGCCTCGCGGGCGGGCTGGCCAACACCATCGCCGGGCGGATCTGCAACCACTTCGACCTGCACGGCGGCGGCTACACCGTGGACGGCGCCTGCTCCTCGTCCCTGCTGGCGGTCGTCACCGCCTGCACGGCGCTGCGCGACGGCGACCTGGACCTCGTGCTGGCCGGCGGCGTGGACCTCAGCCTGGACCCGTTCGAGCTGGTCGGCTTCGCCCGCACCGGCGCGCTCGCCACCTCGGCGATGCGCGTCTACGACGCCGACCCCACCGGCTTCTGGCCCGGCGAGGGCTGCGGCATGGTGGCGCTGATGCGGGCCGACGACGCGCTGTCGGCCGGGCACGCCCCGCTGGCGCTGATCCGCGGCTGGGGCGTGTCGTCCGACGGCCAGGGCGGGATCAGCCGCCCGGAGAAGAAGGGCCAGCTCCTGGCGCTCGCGCGGGCCTACGAGCGGGCCGGGTTCGGGCCCGAGACGGTCGCGATGTTCGAGGGCCACGGCACCGGCACCGCGGTCGGCGACGAGGTCGAGATCGCCAGCCTCATCGAGGCCCAGCGCGGACGCCGGGACCTGCCGCCCGCCGCGCTCGGCTCCATCAAGGCCAACATCGGCCACACCAAGGCCGCCGCGGGCATCGCCGGGCTGCTGAAGGCCACCCTCGCGCTCCAGCGCCAGGTCATCCCGCCGGTCACCGGCGTCGACGACCCGCATCCGCTGCTGCGGGGCGCCGACGTGCCGCTGCGCCTGGCCACCGAGGCCGAGCCGTGGCCGCAGGCGCCGCTGCGTGCCGGGGTGAGCGCGATGGGGTTCGGCGGCATCAACACCCACGTGGTGCTGGAGTCGGTGGCGCCGCGCCGCCGCCGCGTGCTTTCCCACGTGGAACGGCGCACCGCCCGGCGGCCGCTCGGCCACGAGGTGTTCGCGTTCCGCGGCGAGTCGGTCGCCGACCTGGCCGGGGTGCTGGACCGCACGGCCGAGGTCGCCATGACCATGTCCCTGGCCGAGCACGCGGACCTCGCGTCGGCGCTGGCCACCGAGGCGGCGGGCGGCGCGCCCGCGCCGTACCGGCTGGCCATCGTGGCGCAGAACCCCGGCCAGCTGGTCCGCAGGGCCCGGCAGGCGATGGGCCTGCTGCACGCCCTGACCGGCGTGGCGCCCGGCATGATGGTGCGCGCCCCCGGCATCTTCGCCTCCTACGGCGACCCCGGACGGGTGGGCCTGCTGTTCACCGGGCAGGGCGCGCCGATCCCCACGTCGGCGGGGGCGCTCGCCACGCTGCTGCCCGGCGCGGAGAGCTACTTCAGGGCCGGGCCGTCCGACGACGTCGGGCCGCTGGACACGGCCGTGGCCCAGCCGGCGATCTTCTCGGCCTCCATGGCGGGGCTGCGGTGGCTGTCGGAGCTCGGCGTGGAGGCGCACGCCGCGGTCGGGCACTCGCTCGGGGAGATCGGCGCGCTGTGCTGGGCCGGCACCTTCACCGAGACCGAGGCGCTCGGCCTGGTGACGTTCCGCGGCAGGGTGATGAGCAAGTCGGGCACCCCGGGCACCGGCATGGTGTCGCTGGCGGCGTCGCACGACACGGTCGCCGAGCTGATCGAGCACACCGACCTGGTCGTGTCGGCCGACAACGGCCCCGCCCTGGTGGTCGGCGGCCCGGTCACCGACCTGGAGCACCTGCTCAAGAGGGCCGCCGCCAAGGGAGTGCCCGCCTCCCGGCTCGCCGTCAGCCACGCCTTCCACACCGGCGCGGTCACGGCCGCCGAGGAGCCGCTGGCCACCTACCTGGCCGCGCTGCCCGTGCCGCCGGCCCAGCGCCGGGTGCACTCGACCATCAGCGGCCGGGCGCTCACCTCGGCCTGCGACCTGCGGCGGATGCTCGCCCAGCAGGTCACCGCGCCCGTGCTGTTCCGCCAGGCCGTCGAGGCACTGGCCGACGAGTGCGTGCTGCTGGTGGAGGTCGGGCCCGGACGGGGCCTGGCCGCGCTGGCGGGGGGTGTCACCACGGTGCCCGCGGTCGCCATGGAGATGGGCGCCGAGTCCGCCGAGGGTCTGTGCCAGGCCAGCGCCGCGCTGTTCGCGGCGGGCGCCGCCACCGACCTGCGGCCGATGTTCGCCGAGCGCCTGACCAGGTCGTTCGACCTGTGGCGGGAGCCCAGGTTCCTGTCCAACCCGTGCGAGACGCCGGTCGCGGCCGAGCCGGTGCCCGTCCGCGCGGACACCCCGGCCCCGGGTGCCGAGTCCGACGCCGCGTCCACCGTGCGGCTGCTGGTGGCCCGCACCGTCGAGCTGCCCGCCGAGGACATCCGGCTGGACGACCGGCTGCTCAGCGACCTGCACCTCAACTCCCTGCGGGTCGCCCAGCTCGCCACCGAGGCGGCGACCGCGTGCGGCCGGCTGGTCCCCGCGGCGCCGCTGTCGCTCGGCGACGCGCGGGTGGGCGAGCTGGCCGCCATGATCGAGGCGCTGCCGATCGCGGGGGAGGCCCCGGCGGAGGGTCCCGTGCCGCCCGGCGTCGCCGACTGGCACCGCGTGCTCGTGCCGGTGCTCACCCCCGTCGAGCTGGGCGAGGACGCCACCGACCGGTACGACTGGGACGTGCGGGGCGCCGGGGCGATGCGCAGGGCAGTCGAGCCGCTGCTGCCGCGCGGCGAGACCGCGCCCCGGGCCATCGTGGTGTTCCTGCCCGAGGACCCCGCCGACGCCGACATCGACGAGCTGGTGTGCGGCGCCAGGGAGGCCGTGCGGTCCGGCTCGCCGCTCGCCGTCGTCGACCAGGGCGACACCGCGTCCGGGTTCCTCGGCACCATCCGCCAGGAGTACCCCTCGCTGCCGGTGCGTTCGGTGCGCGCGGCCTCGGCCACCGCAGCGATCTCGGTGGCGCACCTGCTGCGCACCACGTCGTTCAGGCACACCGAGATCGTGATCGACCGCAGGGGCCGCACCGCCGTGGAGACGCAGCGGCCGTACCCGCTGAAGGAGAGCGAGCCGTTCCCGCTCACCGCCGACGACGTGGTGCTGATCACCGGCGGCGGCAAGGGCATCGGGTTCGAGACGGCGCTCGCCCTCACCGGCCTCGGCGGCGCCAGGCTCGCGCTCATCGGCCGCGGCTCACCCGGCCGCGACGAGGAGCTGCGCGCCAACCTGGACCGCCTGCGCGAGTCGGGCGTGGTGTACCACTACGCCTCGGCCGACGTCGCCGACGCCGGGGCGGTGCGCCGCGCCGTCGCCGAGATCACCCGCGAGCTCGGGCCGGTCACCGCGCTGATCCACAGCAGCGGCGTCAACACCCCGGGACGGTTCGCCGACCTGTCCGGAGCGGCGTTCGCCGAGCACGCCGCCCCCAAGTACCACGGCCTGCGGGCGGTGCTGGGCGCCCTCGAACCCCGCCGCCTGCGGGCCGTCATCACCTACGGATCCGTCATCGGCAGGTACGGCCTGCGCGGCGAGGCGCACTACGCGCTGGCCAACGGCCGGATGCGCGAGCTGGTCCGCGTGCTCGCCCGCGACCTGCCCGGCTGCTTCGTCTGCAACGTCGACTGGACGGCCTGGTCGGGCGCCGGGATGGGCCAGCGGCTCGACGTGCTGGACAGCCTGGTCCGCGCCGGCGTCGTGCCGCTGCCCGCCGACAAGGGCGTGCGGCTGCTCACCGGGCTGCTCACCACCGGCGTCTCCGCGCCGTCGGTGCTCGCCACCGGCCGGCTGCCCGACCTGTCGGCCCCGGCCGTCGCGTCGGCGGGCCGCCGCTTCACCGAGCGCGTGCTGACCTGGACCCCCGGCGTGGAGCTGATCACCGAGGCGGTGCTCGGCGCCCGCACCGACGCCTACCTCGCCGACCACCGCATCGACGGACTGCTGGTGCTGCCCGCCGTGGCGGCGCTGGAGGCGATGGCGCAGGCGAGCGCGCTGCTCACCGGCGCCCCCGCCACGACCGCCGAGGACGGCCGCTTCGAACGGCCGGTGGTGGTGCCGGACAAAGGCAGCCGCGTGGTGCGGATCTGCGCGCTGGCCCGCGAGGACGGCGACGTGGACGTGGTGCTGCGCAGCGACGAGAGCGGCTTCGCCGTGGACCACTTCAGCTGCAGGTTCACCGCGACCGCGCCGTCCCAGCCGGACGTGCCCGCGCGCCGCGCCACCCTGCCCTCGCACGACGGGCGGCGGCTGTACGGCTCGCTGTTCTTCCACGGCCCGCTGTTCCGGCGGCTGGTGCGGTACGAGCACCTGGAGGCCACCGGGTGCACCGCCGTGCTGGCCCAGAGCGAGGCGGTGGGCGGCGAGCTCGGCGACCCGTTCCGCAACGATGCCGCCATCCACGTCCTGCAGGCCTGCGTGCCGCACCGGCGGCTGCTGCCGGTCGGCTGCGCGCGGTTCAGCGTGCACGGCGTCGCGGCCGGGCCCCTGACGCTGGCCGCCGTGGAACGCACGCACAACGGCGCCGACTACGTCTACGACGTCGTCGTGCGCGACCAGGAGGGCCGTCCGGTGCTCAGCTGGGACGGCCTGCGGCTGCGTGACGTCGGGCCGATCGACGGGATCGACCGGTGGCCTCCGCTGCTGCTCGGGCCGTACCTGCAACGCGTCGCCGGGGGCCTGCTGCCCGGCACCGGCCTGCGGGTGGCGGTCGCCGACGGCGGGCCGCGCACCGAGGGACGCGGCGGCGCCGGCCACACCGCCGGCGGACGGCCGATCCCGGACGGGGAGGTCACGTGGAGCCGCAGCCGCTTGGACGGCATGGCGCTCACCGTGTCCAGCCCCACGAGTACCACTGTGGCCTGTGATGGGGAACCTGTGCCCGGCCCGGAGGACGTCGAGCGGATACGCCCGCTGATCCCGTGGCCGGGCCAGGCACAGGAGCTGGCGCACCTCACCGGCGAGCCGGAGGGCCACGTCCTCGCCCGGCTCTGGACGGTGCAGGAATGCCTGTCCAAGACCGGCCGCACCGCCCACGGGCCGCTGACCGTGCGCGGCGCCTACGAGCAGGGCTGGGTCCTGCTGCGCGCCGGGACCGACGACGTGGTGTCCACGGTGGTGGACGTCGACGGCCAGCCGTCGCCGGTCGCGGTCGCCATGCTCGTCTCGCCCGCGGAGGTGGCCAGGTGAAGCCGTACTTCGCGCACGAACGGCTCGTCACCTTCGCCGACACCAACCTCGTCGGCAACGTCTATTTCGCCAACCACGTGGTCTGGCAGGGGGCGTGCCGCGAGGCGTTTCTGGCCGAGCACGCCCCCGGCGTGGTCGCCCGGCTCAAGACGGGCGAGCTGGCGCTGGTCACGGTGTCCTGCGGGTGCCACTACTTCGGAGAGCTCTACGCGATGGATCGGGTGTCGGTGCGGATGACGCTGCGGGCGCTGTCGTACAACCACGTGACCATGGACTTCGCCTACTACCGGGTGGGCGGGGGTCCCGCGCAGCTGGTCGCCAGGGGCGAGCAGGCCGTGGCCTGCATGGTGCGCGACGAGAACGGGGCGCTGGTCCCCGTGGAGGTGCCCGGCGAGCTGAGACAGGCGCTGGAACGCTACTCCGGCGGCAGTGCGGCGCAGGCCGCCGGCATGGCGAGGACGAAGTGATGAACGACATCCTGGACTCCGCGCCGCCCACCTTCGGCATCGTCGGCTGCGGGCGCATGGGCTCGGCGCTGGCCCGGCTGTTCGCCGCCGAGGGCTTCCGCGTCCTGCTCACCAGCCGCACCCGCCGCTCGGCCGCCGAGCTGGCCAGGCAGATCCCGGCCGCCGTCGCCGGGTCGCTGGAGTGGGTGGTGACGGTCTCCGACCTGGTGGTGTTCGCCACGCCCATCGAGGTGACGTGCGCGGAGATCGCCCCCCGGATACGCGACCTGCTGGCCGGCAAGACGGTCATCGACGTGTCCAACCCCGGCTTCGCCGACGGCGGCACACCGCTGTCGGAGGCGCAGGCCACCCTGTCCGGAGCCGAGCGGATCGCCCAGCTGCTCCCGGACAGTCACGTGGTCAAGGCACTCAACTGCGTCGCCGCCAAAAGAGTTAACGACGTGGCGGACGGCGTCGTGAAGGTGACCGTTCCGTTCGCCGGCGACGACCTATTGGCGAAGTCGCGGGTGGGTTTGATTCTGGAGATCGTCGGGTTCGACATCGTCGACGCCGGCCCGCTCTCGAGCAGCAGATGGATCGAGTACCTCCCTCAGCTCCTGGTGAGACGCGGGCTGGAGACCCCCGGCGGACTCCTGCTCGAGGAGATCGACTTCCTCGAGGAGATCGGCCCATGAACTGGGCGCAAAGAAAGGGAGAACGGCAATGGTGAGGATCGCGTCCACACCCCGCAGCACCCCGGAAAGTTCCCCTTACCCCACCCGGCGAGGGCTCGTCGTCGCACTCAGCGTGCTGGCGGGCTTCCTGCTCACCGTGGTGTGGTCGGCGACGTTCGTCGACTCCACCATCGGTGACAACATCGCCAACACCGTCCTCGGGCACGACGCCAAGGAAGTGCCCATCGCGGGCATCCTGGCCGGGCTCGCCTTCGCCTTCGCCACCGGCCTGGCCGGTAGCTTCACGGCCTGCAACATCGCGGTCTTCGGCGCGGTGGCCCCCCTGATGGGGCAGCAGGGCACCCTCGGCACCCGCCTGAAGGCGGTGCTGCTCCCGTTGCGGTGGCTGGTCGTCGGCATGGTCGCGGTGTCCGCGGTGTACGGCGCGATCGTCGGAATCGTCGGTACCAGCATGCCGCAGTTCGACACGGCCCCCACCACGGCGGGGCTGTCGCCGCGCAGCATCCAGTCCATGGTGGTGTTCGGCGTGATCGGGCTGGTCTTCATCTGGCTCGGCCTCGCCGCGCTCGGCCTGGTCAAGGACCCGCTGGAGCGCGTCTCCCAGCGGTTCCCGGGCGCCCGCATGCTGGTCATGGGCATCCTGATCGGCGGCTTCCTGATCGGCCGTCCGTTCGGGCTGTTCCGCCAGCTGTTCCGTGACGCGGCGGAGAGCGGCAACCCGTTGTACGGCGCCGGGGCGTTCGTGCTGCAGTCGATCGGCAACATCCTGATCATGGCCGTGCTCGCCGTGGTCATCGCGCTGATCGCCGGTGGCAGGATCGGCCGCTGGATCGCCGCCAAGCCCAGCAGGGCCGCCGTCATCGTGGCGGTCTCATTCATCGTCGTCGGCGTCTTCACGTTCTTGTACTGGGACATCCGGCTGCTCGCCCGCCGCGAGATCATCCCGTGGTATCCGGTAGCGCCCTGGGCGTGATCGCCGGGTCCCGCGTGACATTCGCAATCCGCGAGAAGAACGAAAGTCCATTTGGTTCGTAGGTTCAAGGAAAATCACCGCTGATTTACCGGAAGAAGGTGAGGCGACATGACCGCACTGGAGCAGGAAAAAACCGCTCCCCCCGGTATTCCGGCGGTGGATCCCGCGAAAATCATGAACCTGATGGACCGTGTCATGCGGGACATGAGCGGAGCCATGACGGGCATCTTGTGCGCCATAGGCGTACGGCTCGGGCTATTCCGCGAGATGGCGATGTCCGGCCCGGTGACGAGCGTCGAGCTCGCCGCCCGCACCGGGCTGGACGAACGCTACATCCGCGAGTGGCTGCACGGGCTGACCGGCGCGGGCTACCTCGAGGCGCACCGCCCCTCCGGCGGGTTCCTCCTGCCGCCCGAGCTGGCCATGGTGATCGCCGTCGAGGGCTCACCGTTCAACCTCTCCGCGGGATACGAGCTCATGCCGGCCCTGGCGGGCATGACCGGCGAGGTGTGCGAGGCGTTCGCCACCGGCGCCGGCGTCGAGCAGGACCGCTACCCGGCCGAGTTCTACGAGGCCATGGAGCGGATGAGCGCGAGCTGGTTCGACACGATGCTGGTCCAGCAGTGGATCCCTTCGGCCGGCGACGTGGCCGCCCGGCTCCAGCGCGGCGGCAGGGTCGCCGACATCGGCTGCGGCCACGGCCGCGCCGTGATCACGATGGCGCTGGCGTTCCCCGAGTCGCGTTTCGTGGGCTACGACGCCTACGGGCCGAACGTCGAGGCGGCCCGCGAGGCCGCCGAGGACGCCGGGGTGGCCGGCCGGGTGAAGTTCGCCCGCAAGGACGCCACCAAGGGCCTGCGCGGGCACTACGACCTGGTCACGGCGTTCAGCGTGCTGCACGACGCGCCCTCGCCCGTCGCGCTGCTGCGCGCGGTGCGCGGGGTGGTCGCGCCGGACGGCGTGTTCCTGCTGCTGGAGAGCGCGGCGGCCGACGACCCGGTGGACAACACCGGGCCCACGGCGTCCGTGCTGTACGCGACCAGCCTCATGTACTGCCTGCCGACGTCGCTGGCGGACGGCGGACCCGGTCTCGGCACTCTGGGCCTGCCCCCGGCCCGGATCCGGGAGTACTGCGGGGAGGCGGGTTTCCGGTCCATCCGGGCGCTGCCCTCCGCCAACCCGTTCAACGCGCTCTACGAGATCCGCCCCTGACCCAGAGGCGCGGCCTCTGCACCCATCCCACGGAAAAGAACGCAGGAGGAACCATGTCGACAGCCGAGAACAAGGCGCTCGTCCGCAATCTCATGGAGGCGTGGAACAGCGGGGACCTGAACCGCATGATCCAGTACTGGTCGCCCGACATGGTGCACTACTCGCGCGGCGAGGTGCTGGACGCCGGGACCGTCGCCGGCGCCATGCAGATGGTCATGGACGCCTTCCCCGACCTGAAGATGAACGTCGAGCACATGGTGGCCGAGGGCGACCTGGTCTGCTCGGTGATGACCCTAACCGGCACGCACACCGGCTCCTTCCTCGGCGTGCCGCCCTCCGGCAAGTCGGTGGCCATCGCCCTGCAGGGCATGGTCCGCATCGCCGACGGCAAGGTCATAGAGCACTGGGGAACGGCCGACGGGCTGGCGCTGCTCCAGCAGCTCGGCATGATCCCCGAGGAGCTCCTGGCCGCGACGGCTTAGAGGTCACGACATGTATGAACTCGCAAGAATGTACGCGCCCGCGTCCCGGCGTTCGTCCGGGACGAAGGTGTCCCTGCTGAGGACCCTCGCGCGCGTGGCCGTGGTCGGCACCGTCGCCGCGGCCTACATGATCCCGGCCCTGGCCGGCGTCGTCGCGGTCCGGGCCGTGCGGGGCCGGGCCAGGGCACGGGTTTTCCTCTACCGGCGGATCGTCCGGATGCTCCAGGCGCTCGGCCCGACGTACGTCAAGTACGGGCAGATCGCGGGCAGCCGAAGGGACGCGCTCCCGTCCGAGCTGTGCGACGCGCTGTCGGTCCTGCACGACGGCGTCGCGCCGATGTCGGTGCGCCAGTCCCGCCGGGCGCTGCGCACGGCGTACGGCTCGGAGCTGACGAAGCTCTTCCCGACCGTCGACGAGAAGCCCGTGGCCAGCGGCAGCATCGCGTGCGTGTACCGCGCGGTGCAGGCCGACGGCAAGGTGGTCGCGCTGAAGCTCAAGCGGCCGGGCATCGACGCGCGCATGCGGGCCGACCTGGACCTCGTGCGCCGCATGGTGCGCATGGCCGAGGGCTCGGCCAAGATGGGCGGCATGCCGGTCGGCGAGCTCGCCGGGTACGTCAGCGCGGCGATCCTCGGCCAGCTCGACTTCGCCAAGGAGGCCGCCAACTCGGTGCGCCTGCGCGGCATCCTCAAGCCGGTCAAGGACGTGCAGGTGCCGACCCTCATCGGTGAGCACTCGCGGCCCGAGTGCCTGGTGTTCGAGTACATCCCGGACCTCGACTCCACCACCGCGGAGGACCTGCCGTACGGGGTGCGGGCCAGGCTGGCGGGGACCGTGCTCGCCGCGGCGCAGAAGATGATGTTCGTCGACGGCTTCGTGCACTGCGACCTGCATCCGGGCAACCTGTACCTCACCAAGGACGCCCGCGTGGTGATCCTGGACGCCGGGTACTCGGTGCAGCTCCCCGACCGGGTCCGCCGGCTGATGGGGGAGTACTGGATGCGGCTGCGGGCCGGAGACGGCCGCCGCTGCGGCGAGATCGTGCTGGAGAGCGCGGTCGCGGTCGGCGACGACACCGACGTGGACGCGTTCGTGTCGGCCGTGGAGGACCTGGTGAACACCATCGTCGGGTCGGGCGTCCAGTTCGACATGTTCACCTTCGGCAACAAGCTGTTCGACCTCCAGCGCGAGTACGGCATCTACGCCGCCTCGGACTTCGCGTTCCCGCTGATGTCGCTGCTCATCCTGGAGGGCACCGTGCGCGGCATCTCGCCGGACGTGGACTTCCGCCAGGTGGGCGCGCAGGTGGGCGAGAAGTCCCCGGCCCAGGCACAGGCGCCGGTCACGACATAGCCACCACCCGGGCGACCGCCCCGCGGGGTCCGCGCGGGGCGGTCGCCCTCGCTTGTCTCAAGCCGCGTCTCAGCAGGGCTTTAGCGGCGTGCCGATGGGCAATCCGCGAGAAGAGCACGTCAGATTTCCCACCGTAGATTCCGAAAAGAGAGAACGCCTAAAAGGCATTCTTCAGCGAAAAACGGAGGAGTCTCATGGGTGGGTGCAGTGAATCCGTCGACCGTCGGTTCCCGGTGCAACAGATATCGGAGACGACCTGGATGCGGGCGACCGCCGGGAACATCGCCGCGGATTACGCCCAGGGCTACACGGACGTGGTCGCGGGCTTCATGCGCGGCAGGCCCACCTGGCGGGCGTTCCACGACAGCCTGAAGAGCGCCTCGCAGGCCGAGCTGCAGGAGCTGGCCGCCTCCCGTCGCCCGGAGAGCCTCGCGTTCCTGGTCCTGATGATGACCGGTGTCTGCAACGCCGACTGCGGCGTCTGCTTCACCGACCGCAAGCGCAAGCCCAAGGAGCTCAACGCCGACGAGCGCGACGACCTGCTGGCCCAGGCGGCCGCCCTGGGTGCCCAGTACGTGTACGTGCCGGGGGAGGGCGAGCCGACGCTGGACAAGGGCTGGTGGCGTTTCCTGGAGACGTGCAGGGAGCTGGACCTGCCGGCGGTGGTGTTCACCAACGGGATGATCTTCGGTGACGAGGACCTGTGCCGCCGCACCTGGGGTCTCACGCCGCTGGAGGCCGCCAAGAAGATCTCCGAGTACCCGGTGTACCTGTACTCCAAGTACTGGACGCCGGACTCGGCGCTGGCCGCCCGGCTGCTCGGCGTACCCGAGCGCCGCCACCAGTACGGCCAGGTGGACGGCGTACCGGTCCCGCTCGGCCTGCAGACGCTGATGGAGTACGTGCCGCGGGAGCGGATCGGCATCGAGATCTGCGTGGAGCGCCGCAACGCGGACTCCGTGATCGACACCCTGGTGCCGTTCGCCAGGAAGCACGGGCTGGCCCAGCTGGTCGAGATGATGCAGCACAACGGCCGCACGTTCGGCGACCCGTCGTACGACATGACGGACGCGCAGGCCGACGCCGTGGCGCCGCTGCTGTCGGCGACCAGCTGCACGCTCGGCACCTGCAAGGCCGTCGTCACCGTCCAGGGCTACCTCAGCCCGCGCATCGCCGTCCTGGAGAGCCAGCTCCCCGACGACCGCAGGCGAGTGGTCGGGCAGGACTTCTACCGGCTGCTGCACGAGACGCCGTACATCGTGGAGCGCCGCTACAACCTCGCGTGCCTGTGCGAGACCATCCCGGCCGAGCTGGCCGGCGAGAAGATCGACATCCGCGAGGTGTACAACGTCACGCCGCCCGCGCTGGCCAGGGTCACGGCCGTCGAGCTGGAGCCCGAGGCCGGCGGCGTCGCGGTGAAGATCGCCCAGGCCCAGGACGCGGACCCGGGCGGTTGTGGCGTCAAGGGTGGCTGCGCCGCCTGCTCGGCCCTTTGCTCCCAGCACTGAGCCGATGCGGTTCCTCCGGGACGACGTGCTCGGCGCCTGCCTGGCGGGCGCCGAGGCGATCGAGACCATCGCCTCGCGCATGTCGGACGACGACTGGGGGCGGCCCACTCCCTGCGAGGAGTGGGTCGCCGCCGACCTGCTGGACCATCTCCACTGCATCGGGGAGGACTACAACCGCTTCCTCGACTGCATCCTCGACGAGTGCGCGGGTCCGCTGCTGACGCACCAAGACATCGTCGCGCACAACGCCGAGCGCATGGCGAGCCTCCGGCCCGCGGCCCCGCTGGTGCGGCTGGCGCAGTTCGGCCTGTCCGCCAGGAGCTTCGTCACCCGCCTGCCGCTCGCCTGGGACCACGTCCTGTTCCCGATGGACGGCCGCACGTGGACCGTCGGGGACTACGCGGGCTTCTGCGCACTCGAATGGCACATCCACGCCTGGGACATGTACTCCAGCGTGGGCGTGCACTACCGCCCCGAATGCCGGGGCGTCCTCGGCGCGGTCTGCGGCCGCTGGCTGCCGGACCTGTTCCGCGCCGGGGAGGACTGTTGGGACGTCCTGCTGTACGCCTCGGGACGCCAGCCCGGCCTCGGCCTCTGGCGCGAGGCCGTGTGACCCCGGCGACCAGGCCGGCACGCTGACGGGGCCCCGCCTGCGCGAGGCCCCGCCTTCAGGCCGGAGTGCGACGCCCATTGACGGCGGGTCGCCCGCCAGGTTACGACTGTCCCCGGACGCCATCACTGATCCTGCTCGCGCACGGTGATGTGTGTTAGCGCTAACAATGCGTGGAGGCCGTCCGGAACGCGTACATGTCAACAGGCATCGGCCGCTCCGGACGCCTCCCGCACCTTCATCTCTCCACTGGCCTGACCCCCTTGGAGGAGCCGATGCAATCCCTCTCGCGCCCGCGCCCGCCGATGATCGCGCTGGCCACGCTGCTCGCCGTGATGGCGAGCCTGCTGTTCCCCGGCCCGGCCCACGCCTCGCCCGCCGTGCAGTACACCAACCCGGTGGCCGCCCAGCGCGCGGACCCGCACATCTTCCGCCACACCGACGGCTACTACTACTTCACCGCGACCGCCCCCGAGTACGACCGCATCGTCCTGCGCCGCGCCACGACCATCCAGGGACTCTCGTCCGCCGCGGAGACGGTCATCTGGCGCAAGCACTCCTCCGGTGAGATGGGCGCCCACATCTGGGCACCGGAGATCCACTTCATCAACGGCAAGTGGTACGTCTACTTCGCCGCCGGCCGGGCCGACGACGTCTGGCGGATCAGGATGTACGTCCTGGAGAGCTCCGCCGCCAACCCCCTGTCCGGTCCGTGGACCGAACGCGGCCGGATCACCACCCCCTGGGACACCTTCTCCCTGGACGCCACCACGTTCGTCACCAACGGCGTGCGCTACCTGCTCTGGGCCCAGCAGGAACCGGGCATCTCCACGAACTCCAACCTGTACATCGCCCGCATGGGCGCCAACCCCTGGACGATCACCGGCACCACCACGCGGCTGACCGTGCCCACGCTGGCCTGGGAGACCCGCGGCTACAAGGTCGCGGAAGGCCCGGCCGTCCTGGAGCGCAACGGGCGGCGCTTCCTCACCTACTCCGCCAGCGCCACCGACGCCAACTACTGCCTCGGCATGCTGACGTCGTCCGCCTCGTCCGACCCGCTGCAGGCCTCCTCCTGGACCAAGGGCGCCAACCCGGTCTTCGCCACCAGCGCCGCGACCGGCCAATACGGGCCGGGGCACAACTCGTTCACGGTCTCGGAGGACGGGCAGAGCGACATCCTCGTCTATCACGACCGCAACTACCGGGACATCTCCGGCGACCCGCTCAACGACCCCAACCGGCGTACCCGGGTGCAGAAGGTGTACTGGCGGGCGGACGGCACCCCCGACTTCGGCATCCCGGTGCCCGACGGGGCGACCCCGGTGCGGCTGATGTCCTACGACAGGCCCGGGTACGCGCTGCGGCACTGGGACTACCGCGTCCGCCCCGAGGCCAACGTCTCCCCGCTGGCCGACTCCCAGTTCCGGCTGGTCACGGGCCTGTCCGGCTCGGGAACGGTGTCGCTGGAGTCCACGAACTTCCCCGGCTACTTCCTGCGGCACCGCAACCACGAGGCGTGGGTGGAACGGAACGACGGTTCGACCCTGTTCAGGGCCGACGCCAGCTTCACCCGCAGGACAGGCCTTGCGGGCTCGGGCACCGTGTCCCTGGAGTCCGTCAACTTCCCCGGCTACTACCTGCGCCACCGCGCGGATCTGGCGTGGGTCGAGGCCGACGACGGCACGAGCGCCTTCCGGAGCAGCGCCAGCTTCCTCCTGGAGTGACGCGCGTACCGGCGCCTCCTCGCGGCGGAGCTTCCGCCGCGAGGAGGCGCTCGGGCCGTCACACCCGGCTGGACAGCTCCGGGATCGGCAGGGGCAGTACCGTCGTGGCGCGGTGCAGGCGGCCGGCCGCCAGGGCGAAGGCGCCGGCGGCGGCCAGGGCGATCACGCCGACCACCGGGAACGCCAGGTGTCCCACCCAGCTGTACGCCGCCACCGCGACGACCGGGCCGAGCAGGAAGCCCACGTCGGCGATGGCGTTGAACCGTCCCCACACGGTGCCCGAGGCGTCGGTGTACTTGTCGATGCCGTCCCTGGCCACCAGGTAGCCGTGCCCCTGGGCGACCATGAAGACCACGAACGCCATCAGCCCGATGCCGAGGTCGCCGATCTCCGACATGGCCAGGCACGAACCGGCGAGCACGATCAGGCTCACCGTGCCCGCCGCCGGGGAGCGCAGCCGTTCGGAGACTCTCGCGCTGAGCAGCGTGGACACCACCCACACGCCGAGGCCGACGCCGAGGATCAGCGCCGACCTCCCGGTCGGGTCCTGTTCACCCCCGGCGACGTACAGCGGCACCAGCGGCTCGGACGCCGCGAACAGCAGGTTGAGGATCAGCTCGTACAGCGCGAAGACGAACAACGGCAACGCCCAGCCCCGCCCGGCGGGTACGGCCGCGGGCTCCGGCACGCTCGCCGCCGTCGCGGCCTCGCCCCGCCCGGCGGGCAGCCGCATGGCGTACGCCACGGTTGCCGCGCCCGCCACGCTGAGGGCCGCGCCGAACAGCAGGACCACGCGGAACCCGGCGAACAGGTGGACGGCGCCGGCCACCGCCGGGCCCATGGCCAGCGTGAGCACGGCGCCCGCCCCGACGATGGAGCGCAGCTTGGCGACCGGCACGTCGTAGTGCTCGGCCAGCATGCCGGTGGCGCGGTAGATCGCCGGGATGCCGAGCCCGGTGCCGACGCCCCAGACCAGCCGCCCCGCCACGGCCAGCTCCGCGCCGTCCGCGACGGCGATGAGCCCCATGCCGGCCGCGCCGCCGAGCCAGGCGACGGCGGCCGTCGGCGCCGGGCCCCAGCCGTCGGTCAGCCGCCCGCCGAGCGCCCACTGGCTGATGATCTTCGCCACCGGGTAGGCCAGCAGGAACACCGTGAGCATGACCGGCCCGAGCCCGAGCTCGCCCTGCAACTGCGGCAGGAACGGCAGGATCGCGGTGTACCCGATGTTCATCCCGGCGATGGCGACGATGATCAGGGCGAACCTGACCCGGTACCCCATCGTGGCGACGGTCACGGCCGCCGTCCCGCGTGGTTGCGCGCGATCAGCCGGATGTGCAGCTCGGTCAGGGACGCCTGGATGTTGTAGTCGTCCTCGGCGAGGTACACCCCGGCGTACAGATCCACGCCGGTGAGGCCGAGACGCTGCTTGTACAGGTGGTTGGAGCGGCCCATGTCGATGATGGCCGCGCCGCTGTCCACGGCGTAGGAGACCGCCTCGTAGGCGAGCGTGCCGTAGGTGTGGAGGTTGCGCAGCCGCGGGTAGTCGATGCCGGCCGTCCACGCCGACAGCCGGTTGCCGTGCCGCAGGCACAGGAAGCCCCCGGCCAGGGTGCCGTCGTGCTCGGCGGCCAGCATGATCGCGCCGGGCACCTCGGCGACGGCGTGGAACAGGTCCGCGCCGTACATGTTGTAGCCGTGCGCGGCCGAGGTGTCGACGGTGAGCGCGGCGAACTCGTCCAGCACGGGCACCATCTCGGTCCCGAACAGCCGCCGCACCTTCAGCCCGGCGTCCATGCCGCGCCGCCACTGCCGGCGGAACTCGCGGCGCACGTTGGAGCCCGGCCGCATGGCGAGGAAGTCCTCGATCGACTGGCCGATCGGGGCGAAGTAGGCGACGTCGAACAGCACCGACATCGAGGTGGGGCGGATGGCCGACCACCGGCTCAGCACGTCCGGCGTCAGGTTGCTGAACACCAGCGCCACGGCCCCCCACTCGCGGGTCAGCTCCAGGCCGCGGTCCACCGCCTCGGCGATGAAGTCGGTGCGCTTGGCCCCGGCGCCGCCGTACTCGGCGTACGTCGACGGCGCGTACACCACAGGCCCCGGCCAGACCGGGTCCACCCCGACCACCTGCTCGTTCTCCGTCCAGAACGGCGAGTGGTCCACCAGGTAGTACGACACCAGCTCGGCGTCGTCGCCGTCGCTCAGCAGCAGGTGGCGGAAGTCCCTGACCTGCTCGGTGGTGACCTTCTCCCAGGCCGCGGCCCAGTGCGGCGTCAGTGTGATGTGCTCGGCCCAGATGGGCATCTCGGGCAGATCGGCGACCTGCTCGTACCAGGTGGCGTCGGCGGTCATCGTGTCCCCTCCCCGGCCGTGACGGCCGTGTGCGCTGCCGGGGAATCCGGCGCGGCGATGACGACCTCGACCTGCCGCATCCCCTCCTCCATGGCGCGCCGGCAGGACCCGGCGTCCTCCCCGGTGACGATCATCGAGCCCAGGACGTCGTCCAGGCCGTTGGGCGGAGGCTTGACCACCTCGCCCGGTGACTTCTCCCACACCAGCTCGTGGAACCACGGCTCGCGCGCCAGCTCGGGCGCGGCGCCGAGCGAGGTCACCACGCCGGCGGCCTCCGGGTAGATGTGCTTGATGGCGGCGGCGCCCGAGCGTGCCGGGGTGAGGTCCCCGAGCAGGCCCATCGCGGCGTCCGCCGCGGCCCTGGCGAGGTCCACCCCCGAGGCGAGCCGCCAGAGGTACGGGATGCGGGCGCCGGCGAGGCGGGCGTTCACCTCGACCACCCGCGGGCCGCGCGAGGTGAGGCGCAGCTCGGTGTGCGTGACCCCCCAGTCGACGCCGAGCGCGTCCAGCGCGGCAGTCGCCACGTCGACCGCGGGGGAGCCGGGGTCGGCGAGCGGGCTCGCGGTGTCCACCACGTGCGCGCCCTGCTCGAAGTACGGCGGGTAGTCCACCACGTGGTCGGTGACGCACGAGACGATCGTCGTGCCGCCGACGCTCACGCACTCCACGCTGATCTGCGGCCCGTCGAGGTACTCCTCGACGAGGACCCGCACCGGGCCGTCCACGCCGCCGAGGCGGGACCCCGAGGACAGGTCGTAGGCACGGGCCAGCGAGGCGGGGTCGTCGGCGCGCGACACGCCGACGCTGCCCGCGAGGTTGCGGGGCTTGACCACGACGGGGTAGCCGATGTCGGCCGCGATCTCCAGCGCCTCGCCGAGCGAGCCGACCGGCACCGAGCGGGCGGACGGCACCCCCGCGGCGTCCAGGGCCTGCCGGGTCAGCAGCTTGTCGCGGCAGGCGCGCACGGTCTCCAGGCTGTTGTGCGGCACGCCGATCTCCTCGGCGATGGCGGCCGTCACCTCCAGGTACTGCTCGACGTACGTCACGACGCCGTCGAACCGCCCGGCGGCCCGCACCGCGTTCACCACGGCGTCGGTGTCGTCGAAGGACACGGGGATGTGGTCGCGGATATGGGCCAGCTGCCATGTGGGCGTCTCGTCGTCGACCAGGGTGATGGCGTACCCCCCGGCCATGCTGCGCAGCCCGTACTCACGGCAGACCTGGCAACCGCTGCCGACCACGAGCAGTCTCTCGGGCGGTCCGGCTGACATGGCGAAGTCCTATCTATGAAAGGGGACCACGCGCCCGCCCGCTCGCGCCTTGCGACATCGCGCCGTCATGCTGTACACCCCAAGCTGGGGCCGCCGCCGTCTACGGCTCGGCGGCGGCCCTGCCCGGGAAGGTCACGCGACTCTGGCGACGCCGACCTTCGCGACATTAGGGTCCACAGGGCTACAGGAGACGTCCGCGATCATGAGAAGGTCGGTCACCTGCTTCTGGAACTCCCTGATGGACATCAGACGGCGGTGGGACGCGGTGTCCCTCCATTGGATGATGGTGATGTACTCGTCCGGCCGGAGATCGGATCGCTGAAACTCGAAGCCTCCGAAACCCGGCTGGGCCTGCAGGAACTTCTCATGCTCCTTGATCTGGCGTTCGAACTCGGACCGGTCGCCCCGGAGCGTGAACGTATTGATGAAAGCGATCATTTGATCTCACGTCCGTTCGCCGTGGGGTCGTACGGGGTCAGGCGCTGCGGGCCTCGGCCGCCTGCGTGACATCCGCGGAGGCCTCGACCACTTCGCTGCAGCTCACGTCCGCCACACCGAGCAGGTTGGTGACCTGCACCTGGAATGCCTTGGTCTGGCGGAGCGCCGCGTGCGACTCCTCGCTGACCCACTGGACGATGTTGACGTACTCGCCCGGGCGGGTGTCCGAGGGGTTCAGCTCGAACCCGCCGAACCCGGCCTGGGTCCGGAGGTACTCCGCGTGCGACGCCATCAGGCTTTCGAACACCTGGGGGTCACCCTTGAGAACGAATGTGTTGATGTACGCGAGCACTTTTCTCCCTGTCCTCCTGTTGTGGGGATGTGACCTGTCGTGACGGGGGACATCACACGTCGAAAGCTACGTTCGCCGCGAAACGTGGCCTTCTCATGGATTGCTGTCATCTGGAGCTCCCCTTGGGATCAGCCGGGCGTGGCGAGGTCACGGCGACGGTAGAGCCGCACGGCCAGAGGTGCGGCCACTGCGGTCACCGCCAGCGCCCAGCAGAGGATGTGGGTCACCGGGCCGGCGACCGGATGGCCTCCGGAGGACAACCCGATCGCGGCGTCGGCGGCGGACGACAACGGATTGGCGCCCACCAGAGGTTGCAGGAAGCCAGGGAACGCGTCCTTCGGCGCGAATCCGGAGGAGAAGAAGAGCAGGAGTGTCGAGGGGGCGGTCAGCAGCATGCCGATCGCCTCCACCTTCCGCACGGTCAGCGCGATGACCAGCGCGATCCACATGAAGATCGAGCCGAAGGCCAGCACGACCCCGAAGAACGCGAGCGCCGCGAGCGGCCCCCGTTCGAAGCGGAAGCCCGCCAGGTGCGCCGCCGCCGCGGAGGCCACGGCCGTCAGCAGCACCCGGGTCAGGTCGCTCAGCACCCGGCCCACCAGGGGCGAGGCCCTGCTGATCGGCATGGTCCTGAACCGGTCGTACAGGCCGGTGTTCAGGTCCAGGTAGAACCCCACGCCGGTCAGCACCGACCCGGACGCGGCGCCGAACATCACGATGGCCGGGGCCAGCCGCGCGACGTACGACCCGCCGCCGGCGCCCGCCACGACGCCGCCGAACACGATCAGCATGGTGAACAGCAGGATCAGCGGCATCACGACCGTGTGCACCATCTGCTGGGGGCTGCGCAGGAACCGCCGCACGCCCCTGCCCGCCAGCAGCAGGCTCTCCGCCGCGACGCCGGCGCCGCCCGCGGCGCTCACGTCGCCCTCCGGTAGGCCCGCGTCGCGGCTCGCGAGAAGATCAGCAGCAGGACCACCAGCCAGACGCCGGCCCGGAGCAACGCGCCCGCGAGGCCCGTGCCGTCCGCGACGGCCCGCAGCGCGTCCACGATCGCCGAAACCGGCGACAGCTCGACCACCGGGCGCAGCCAGAAGGGGAAGCTCGCGGCCGGGGCGAACGCCGTGGAGAGCATCAGCAGCGGCATGGCCGGCATGTGCAGGGTGGCGCCGATCGCCTCCGGCTGCGTCGCGGCCAGCCCGGCCGCGCCGGTGCCGAGGCTCAGGACCAGCAGGAACGCCAGCGCCAGCAGGACGAACGCCGCCGCGCCGAGCGGGCCGGTGGCGAAGCGGAAGCCGGTGAGGTGGGCGGCGGCGATCACCGCGCAGATGCTGATCAGCGCGCGGACGCCGTCGGAGGCCAGCCGCGCGGTGACCACCGCGCCGCCGTGCACCGGCATCGAGCGCAGCCGGGCCAGCATGCCGCCGCGCCGGTCCCGCGACAGCAGCACGGCCGCCGACACGGCGGTGAACGTCGCCCACATGACGACGATGGCGGGCGGGAGGTACTGCCCGAAGTCGATGCCCTGCGCCTGGAACATCTTGCGGAACACCGCGAGGAACCCGAAGTAGAACAGCAGCGGCGACACGACCATGCCGACGATCGTGGGGACGCTCAGCGCGACGCGGAGGTTGCGCCCGGCCAGCAGGGCGGACTGCCTGACCAGGCTCGCCGCCCCGCCCTCGGCGAGTACGGCGGCCGGGGTCAGGCCCGCGCCCGCGCTCACCGCGCGGCCCTCGCCACCTCGCCGGACGTGCCGGACCTTCCGGGCTCAGCGGCGCCGCGGCCGGTGAGGGCGAAGAACACGTCGTCCAGCGTCGGGCGGCGCAGCGCCACGTTGTCCGCCTCGATCCCGGTGTCGGCGAGCCGCCGGACGATCTCGGTCAGCGTGCGGGCGTCCCCGCCGGGCACCACGATGGCGCCGTCGCTCTCGGTCGCGTCGGTCCACTGGCCGCGCAGCTCGCCGAGCGCCCGCTCACGCGCGGCGTCGTCGTCCAGGCGCACCTCGCACATCGTGGTTCCGACCTTGTCCTTCAGCTCGTCGGGCGTGCCGGTGGCGATGACCCGGCCCTTGTCGATCACCACGATGGCGTCGGCCAGGCGGTCGGCCTCCTCCAGGTACTGCGTGGTGAGCAGCACCGTCACCCCCTCGGCCCGCAGGTCCCGCACCACCCGCCACATCGCGTGGCGGCTGCGCGGGTCCAGGCCGGTGGTCGGCTCGTCCAGCACCAGCACCGGACGCGGCACCACCAGCGCCGCCGCCAGGTCCAGGCGCCGCCGCATGCCGCCGGAGTACTCCTTGACCGCCTTGTCGCCGGCCTCCAGCAGGTCGAACCTGCTCAGCAGCTCGGTGGCCCGCTCCCCGGCCTCCCGCCGGGACAGGCGCAGCAGCCGCCCGAACAGCACGAGGTTCTGCCGGCCGGTGAGCACCTGGTCGACCGCGGCGAACTGCCCCGTCAGCGAGATGGACGCGCGCACCGCCGCGGGGTCACCCAGCACGTCGTGCCCGGCGACCGTCACGCGACCGGCGTCCGGCCGCAGCAGGGTGGACAGGCAGTTGATCACCGTCGTCTTGCCCGCGCCGTTCGGCCCGAGCAGCCCGAGCACGGTGCCGCCCGGCACGCTGAACGACACGTCCGCGACCGCGGCCTTCTTCCCGAAGGACTTGCGCAGCCCCTCGACCTCGATCATCGCGTCGTTCACGCCAGCCACCCCACGTCGGCCGGGTCCACCGGCAGGGCGGGCTCGCGCCGCTGGTAGGCCACCAGGCAGGGGGAGGCGGGGCGGGAGATGCCCATCTTCTTGGACGGCGGCGGATCCTGCTCGACCAGGCTGAGCGAGTGGGATCGCAGGAGCATGCTGAGCACCACCTTCATCTCCGACTCGGCGAAGCGGGCACCGAGGCAGCGGTGCTGGCCGCCGCCCAGGTTGATCAGCGTGGCGGCGGCCCGGCCCGAGGGGTCGCGGTCGGGGGAGAAACGGTCGGGGTCGTAGTCGCCGGGGGAGTCGTACACCTCGGGCGACCGGTGGGTGATCGGCGGGCACAGCACGGTGAACCACCCGGCCGGGACCGAGTAGCCGCCCACCTTGTACGCCTTCTCGGTGTAGCGCCACAACATGGTGGTGATGGGCCGCAGCCGCTCGGCCTCGCGCAGGTTCCACTGCAGGCGGCGCATCGCGTGCAGCGAGCCCGGCGTCGGCTCGGCGGGCGCCTCGTCCACCTCGGCCACCACCTGTTTGAGCTGCTCGGGGTGCTGGAGCAGCAGCACCAGCGCCCAGGCCAGCTGCGCGGCCGTGGTCTCGTACGCGGCGAAGACCAGCGACAGGATGAGGCCGACGACCTCCTCGTCCGTCACCGGCGAGCCGTCGGCGTACCGGCCGCTCACCAGGTGGGCCAGGAAGCCGTACGCGTCGGGGTCGGGGTCGATCCGCGCCTCGGCGGCCTTGGGCAGCAGCAGGGTGAACAACCGGTCCCTGGCCCGGTCCCTGCGGATCAGGCGGGGCAGCGGCAGCTTCGGCGGCAGCAGGATCTCCATGCCCTCGGCCAGGTCGAGGTACTGCCGCCAGAAGTACTCGCCGGACCGGTGCAGGAAGTCCTCGCCGAGGAACGACCGGACCGCGATCGACATGGACAGGCGCTCCAGGCCGCGGGTCGCGTCGAACACCCCGGCCTCGCCCAGCGTGTTCAGCCACTCGCCGGTCTCATGGACCATGGACACCAGGTAGTTCGGCAGGTTCTTGGCGCGCAGCGCGGGCAGCATCATGTCCCGCTGGTCCACGTACGACTCGTACGGCGCGGCCTGCAGGACCTCGCCGAACATCGGGATCACCCAGCGGTACACCGGGCGCAGCGACAGCGTGGACTCCGGCAGGTTGACGACGCCCTGGGCGTCCGCGGGGCTAGTGATCACGACCATCCGCTTCGGGCCGAGCTTCAGCGAGAAGACCGGGCCGAGTTCGGCGTGGGCACGCCACAGCGTCCCCATGGCGTCGCGGATGAAGGACGGACCGTTGCCGAGCAGGGGAAGGCCCGCCGGGGCGGGTGGTCGCGGTGCGGGCATCAACGTTTCGCCATCCGATGCGTGCGAGCCGGGTGGGCTGTGAGGGCCTTGGGGATCGGGGCCGGTGGATCGGGGGCCGGTGGGCCGGGGTGTGGCACGGGGAGCCGGGCCGGTGCGTGCTGCGCGAACCGGCCCGGCCGGGGCGGGACGGGCCCTTGGTGCGGTGGTACGGGTGATGGTGCGTTCCGTGCGGGTGGTGCCGGTCGTGCGGTCACCCGGCCTCGGGGATCGGGAGCGATCCCGGCATCTCCAGGCCGAGCTTGCCCGGGATGGCCGCCATGTCGTACTGGCCCCAGTGGTCGTGGATGAGACCGTCCTGGAAACGCCAGGCACCCATGCCGTTGATGGAGAAACGCTGGCCCGTCGGCGGTACGCCGAAGAACTCGCCGGTGTGCTCGAAGTACAATTCGACGACCTCGAAAAGGTGGTTCTCGTCGGCGAGCCAGATCTTCGGCTCGGCCTTCAGGAACGTGAACCACTGGGCGGAGTCCTGGAACATCCGGATCACGCCGTCCGGGTCGCTGGGCACCACGGAGGCGCCCGCGATGGGGAAGTGCACCCGGACCTCGGGGTGCAGGAACTTCTTGGCCTCTTCCCAGTTCTCCGCCATGATCTGGGCCTGGAAGGCCTCCACGAATGCCTTGTTGCGCTCCGCCACGGTCTGCGCATCTGCGGTAGTGGTCATCTCGGCAGCTCCTTCGGATCGTTCGATTGCGAACGTATCCGCGGGTGGTACGCGTTTCCTTCTCACGGATTGCCCACAGGCCCTCGCGCGTAGGCAATCCATGAGAAGAAGGTGCCTCTCCGGCCCCCATACGCTGCGGAAAAGCGCTGTCCGGGCCTCCACGCTCTTTTCTCGACCTCGAATGGGGTGGCATGCGTGACCACCAGTACTGACCGGCAATCGATTACCAACCAGATCATGCAATTCCTCACCGGCAAGGAGATCAGTGGCGCCGTCGTGGCGGCCGCCGAGCTCCGCCTGGCGGACGCCGTGGGTGACGAGCCGGTGGGGATCGACGACCTGGCGACCAAGGTCGGAGCGGACCCCGACGCCCTGTTCCGCCTCATGCGCGCCCTGACCACCCTCGGCGTGTTCCGCACCGCCGGCGACGAGTGCACGTTCGCGCACACCGACCTTTCGGCCGGGCTGCGCTCCGGCGCCCCCGAGCGGCTGCTCGACATGGTGCTGCTGGAAGGCGCCGAGTGGGGCTGGAAGCTGTCCAGCAGGCTCGCCGAGCCGGTGCGCAGCGGCAGGCCGCTGTTCCCGCAGCTGTACGGCAAGGACCTGTTCTCCTACTTCATGGAGGACGAGCCCGAGGCCGGCGCGGTGTTCGACCGCGCCATGACCGCCATCAGCGAGGCGGCCGTCGGGCCGATCGTGGACGCCCTGGACGTGACCGGCGTCTCCAAGGTGGTCGACGTGGGCGGCGGGCAGGGCAGCATCATCCGCGCCGTGCTCCAGCGCAACCCCGGCCTGCGCGGCGCCGTGTTCGACATCGAACCCGCGCTCTACGACGCCCACGCCGAGCTGCGCGAGGGCGGCGAGCTGGCCGACCGCGCCGAGCTGGTCGCCGGCGACTGCCGCGAGAGCATCCCGGTGGCGGCCGACCTGTACCTCTTCAAGCACGTGCTCCACATGTGGGACGACGTCGCCGCGGCGGCGATCCTGCGCAACGCCGTCGCGGCGGCCAACCCCGGCGCGCGGGTCATCGCCATCGAGCAGCTCGTCACCGAGGGACCCGAGGGCCAGTACGTCGCCCTGCTCGACCTGCACATGCTGGCCGTGGGCGGTGGCAAGGCCCGCAGCGCCGGGGACTTCGCGCGGCTCTTCGAGCTGGCCGGTCTGAGGTTCGGCAAGGTCACCGCCACCGCCGGCGGAGACAGCCTCGTCGAGGGAGTGATTTCCTGATGACCGCGGCGGACCTGCACTTCAGCCCCTTCGACCCCGAGCAGACCAAGGACCCGTACCCCATCTGGGACCGGCTGCGCGGCGAGTGCCCGGTGTACAAGAGCTCCATGGGGTCCGACGAGTGGATGGTCGACGACGCCGAGGACGCCGGCGCCGTGTACGTCGTCACCAAGCACGAGGACGTCGCGTACATCCTGGAGCACCCGGACAAGTTCAGCTCCGGCGAGGACAAGAACGGCCCCGGCATCCCGCCCGAGGTGCTGGAGGAGCTGGCCAAGGGCCTGCCGCTCAGCACCACGCTGTACAACACCGACCCGCCCGAGCACACCCGCATGCGCACGCTCGTCGGCCAGGGCCTCTCCCAGCAGCGCGTCGCCGAGAACGCGCCGCTGACCCGGGCGGCGGCCGAAGAGCTCGCCGCCGGGCTCACCGGGGGCTCGGCGGAGCTGCTGGAGCAGTACGTGCGCCCGCTGGCCAACCGCGCCCTGCTGGACTTCCTCGGCGTGCCCCGTGACGAGCAGGACCAGGTCCTGCAGTGGAACGGGCTGTGGGAGATGCTGTTCATCCCCGGCCTGCCCGTCGAGGACCAGCGCCAGGCCGCCGCGCAGATCGTGGAGTACCAGCGCTGGTACGAGCGGGCCGTCGAGGATCGCCGCGCCAGCCCGCGCCAGGACATGCTGACCCGGCTCGCGCTCGCCGAGGCCGACGCCGGCGACAAGCTCAGCATGGCCGAGATCGCCTGGTGCACCATGGAGCTCATCTCCGCGGGCGCCGCCAACACCGTGGACGGGCTGGCCAACGTGCTGCTCGTGCTGCTCAGCGAGCCCAAGCGCTGGGAGGCCGTGCTGGCCGACCGCGACCTGCTCGCCGGGGCCGTCGAGGAGGGGCTGCGGCTGGAGGGCCCCACCCAGTGGCTGCCGCGCACCGCCGCCGGCGACATCGAGCTGAGCGGCACCCGCATCCCCAAGGGCGCCATGGTCGCGGTGACCTACCAGGCCGCCAACCGCGACCCCGAGGCGTTCCCGTCGCCCGAGTCGTACGACCCGCAGCGGCCCGGCCTCGCCCGTCACGTGGCGTTCGGGCGCGGCGCGCACTACTGCGTGGGCGCCGGCTGGTCGCGCATGGCGATCCGCACCGGCATCGAGGTGCTGCTCGACACCATCCCGGACGCGCGGCTGCCCGAGGACTTCGAGCCCGAGTTCTACCTCCCCATCCCGGTGCTGCGCTGCGTGACCAGCCTGCCCGTCAGCTGGCCCACCACCGGCTGAGACACCGTCGAACGGAGATCCGATCCATGATTCTGGTAACCGGGGCCACCGGGGCCGTGGGCAACCACGTCGTCTCCCACCTCGTCGAGGCCGGCGCCAAGGTCCGCGCGCTGACCCGCAACCCGGACAAGGCGAAGTTCGACCCCTCGGTCGACGTGTACGTCGCCGACGTCGACAAGCCTGACACGCTGCCCGGAGCGCTGGAGGGCGTCGAGCGCGTCTTCATGCTCGCGCCGAGCCACCACGCCCCCGCGCACGACGCCGCCATCGTGGCCGCCGCCAAGGGCACCGGGGTGCGCCACCTGGTCAAGATCTCGGGCCTCGGCACCATCGACGACGCCCCCGACGCGATCACCCGCTGGCACCTTGCGGGCGAGCGCTCGGTGAAGGAGTCGGGCATCCCCTGGACGATCCTTCAGCCCGGGGAGTTCATGTCCAACACGTTCTACTGGATCTGGGGCATCAGGGGCGAGGGCGTCGTGCGCGAGCCGCACGGCGACACCCGGCAGGCGATGATCGACCCGCGCGACATCGGCGCCGTCGCCGCCGTGGTGCTCACCACCGACGGCCACGAGGGCAGGTCGTACCCCATCACCGGGCCCGAGGCGCTCACTCCGAAGGAGCGCGTGGCCAAGATCTCCGCCGCTCTGGGCCGCCCCATCGAGTTCCAGCAGCTCACCGCCCAGCAGGCCCGCGACAACTGGGTCATGCTCGGCGCCCCCGAGGAGCTCATCGACGCCGTCCAGTCGGTCCTGGCCGACGACAGCGGCCGCTGGGCCAAGGTCTACAACTCGGTCGAGGAGCTCACCGGCAAGCCCTCCCGCTCCTTCGACCAATGGCTCGCCGACCACCTCCCCGCCTTCCGGTGACACCCGGCGCGCCCGCTACCCGATGAGGCAGACGGGCGCGCCTCGTCACTGATAGAACCACGGGGCATACCGTCCGTATCCACCGCCCAGGAGGCCCAGATGATCACCCACGTAGGAACCGTAGACGTCTTCGTCCGCGACCAGGACGTCGCCGTCGACTTCTACGTCGGCAAACTCGGTTTCGAACTACGCCGTGACGACTCCATGGGCCCCATGCGCTGGATAGAGGTCGCGCCACCCGGCGCCAAGACCACCATCGTCCTCGCCACCGCCGACTTCCCGGTGGGCAGCGAGGAAAAGATCGGCATCTTCACCGACATCCAGCTCATCACCGACGACATCAAGTCCGACCACGAACTCCTGACCTCCCGAGGCGTCCACTTCACCACCGAGCCGGAAGACCAGTCCTGGGCCTGGCACTCGGCCTTCGTAGACCCCGACGGCAACGAGTTCTTCTTGATCCAGCCCAAAGACTGACCGCTTCCCCCCAAGCGGTCCCCCGAAGGCCCACCACACCGCGGTGGGCCTTCGGCATGCCGTCTCCGGCCCGCCACGCTCAGTCGATCAACCCCATGTACTGAGCGAGCCGAGCTTGGACCTGCGTCAGAAGGTCCTCATCCAAGGTCCCGCTCCTGTCCTCGAGGACCGCCTTGGCGAGGGGTTGAACCGCGGGTACGCGAATCCAGCACTTCTTCTGGGCGCCGCCTTGTCCCTGGGCGAGCTGGACGTCGAAGCGGGTGCGCCGGGACGTCGAGCCCGAGACAGGGCAGGCGAGTACGAACGGCCAGTCGGGGTCGCCGTTGGACCGGTGACCGGTCACCACGACCACGGGACGGCGTTCATCGTGAACGACTCGTTCTTCCTCGGGGAGCAGACGTAGCGCCTTGTCCCTCACGAGGTAGACACCGCCGGTGACGTAGGGGCCCGGCACTAGTCCTCCAGGAGGTTCCGGGTCGCCTCGGTGCGGTGCTCGGCGAACTGCCGGCTCTCCTCCACGAGGTCGTCGACGCCGCCCGGCTCGTCGTCGGGCAGTGGATTGCGGCGGGCCCACTCCCGCAGGCGGGCCAGGCCCGGGCCGAGATCGGGCAGGGGCGGTCCCCCCGCGAGGTCGAGCCGCACCTCGCGCTCGCCCTGCTTGACGGCCTCCTGCATGGGAGACGTCTGGTAGGCGAGGTCGCGGAGCTGGCCAGCCGACCATCGCCCGTAGTCGGCGAGCACATCGTCGACGACCTCGGCGAACCCGGCGTCGATTTCGACGTGCGGGGCGTCCACCAGGTGGATGACGAACTCGCGGTGACCCGCGAACGGATCGGCGTTCTCCTCGACCAGGACGACCCCCGCTTCACGCAGGTCCCGCTCGACCTCACCGAGCCGGAGACTGTGCGGCCCGTGGCCGCGCCACCGCCACTCGACACCCGACCCGGGAGCGATCCCCTGCTCGACCGCGCGAAGATCGGCGAGATAGAGAAGCTTCGTGAGTTTTGTGCGATTGACCCGCATGCCGTTCGCCCGCGCGGCCGCCAGAAGATAGACGACGGTTGCGGCTGGTCCACGAAGAGGCACGGACGCCGACACGAGGTCCAGTGTAGGGACCGGATGCGCCACGGCCAGCACCTCCCCCGATGGTCGCCGTTGAGTGCGGGGCTGTACCCCAACGCTGCTCACCGCTGTTCCCCGAAAAGATCAAGAGTTGGATAGGGCACCACCAATGATGGCACCCGCCGGCTCGCGGACCTGGGGCTCAGGGAAATCGCCTGGTGTCACAGCTCCGGCTGCTTTCCGGAGGAGCCGACGCCGCGAGCCGGTCGAGCCACCCTCTTCGCCCGATTAGGAACGCCCTTTACGTTGAGTCGGACATGTCCTATATGTTGGTGGCGGCTTGGCGGAGACACGGGGAGACAGCCGATGGACACCATCGCTGACCGCATGGCGGCGGCGTACTTCGAGGCCTTCGAGTTCCTCTGCGGAGTGACTCCGAAGGGCTGGTACGCCGAGCGGGGTACCGCGCGTGCGGCGATGACGCGTGCCGGTCTCGCGATACTGAACGCGGTTTACGACACGGCACGGGAGCCGGATCTCGGGGCGCTCGACGAGGTGGCGGCCGAGGCCGGCCGGCAGGGGGTGCCGTGGTCGATCATGGTTCGCGGTGAGGTGAGCGACGAGGTCGCCGGTCTGGCGGCACGGCACGGGCTGGTCGAACGCGGCGATCTGCCGTTTCTGGTCTGTGCCGCGGACGACCTGGTGTTCCGGGCCGGGGCGGGGGAGCGGAAGGCGGTGCGCCGGGTCGGCGCGGACGAGAGCGATCTCTACACCGAGGCTCTCACCCGGGGGTTCGAAGTCCATGAGGACATGCTCGACTCGTTGATGGGCGGGGGCGTGCTCGACGCCGGTCCCATCACCGGGTATCTGGCCGAGGAGTCCGGACGGGCCGCCGGTACCGGGCTCGGGATACGAGTCCCCGGCGCGGTCGGTGTGTTCAACATCGCCGTCCTCCCGGCCGCACGGGGCCGCGGCCTGGGCCGGGCGGTCACCGAGGCGGTGCTGCGGGACGGCGTCGCGGCCGGAGCGGGCGCGGCCTTCCTGCACGCCTCCGCGATGGGCCTGCCGCTCTACGAGTCGATGGGCTTCCGCGTCGTCGAGACCTGGACCGTGTTCAGAGCGCGGTGACGGACGAGACACAGGGGTGCGGAAGCGATCAGGTCTCGTAGCCGTAGAGCCAGGTGTCGGGGCCTTCGCCGCCGTATTTGAAGGCCAGTTTCATCATGGTGTCGCGGATCGCTATGGCGGTGGGGTTCTCCCACTGGCCGGCCATGCCTATGCGGCGGGACATCTTGCTCAGGCGGGTGGTGCGGGGGACTCGGGCCGTCTCGTAGGCGCGGAGGGCGTCGGGGGCGGTGGCCACGGCCATCTGGGTGGTGGGGGCGGGGAGGGAGTGGGCGGTCACGGCGGGGGTGGGGGCGAGGTCGGGGAGGAGGGTGCAGAAGACGGCGGCGTCTTCTATGGCGGCGTTGGCGCCCTGGCCCAGGAAGGGGGCCATGGGGTGGGCCGCGTCCCCCAGTAGCGCCATCCGGGGGGTGGTCCACGTGGGGAGGGTGTTCATGTCGTGGATGTCGGTGACCACCAGCTGGCCGGTGGGGGTTTCGGCGACCAGGTCGGGGATGGGTGCGTGCCAGTCCTTGACCATGCGGGAGAGGCGTTCCCTGGCGTACTCGGGGTGGAGCTGGGGCCATTCGTGTTCGGCGGCGTTCAGGGTGGCGGCCCAGTAGAGGTCGCCGTTCCTCAGGGGGTTGGCGAAGATCTGGAGGCCGGGGCCCTGGGAGAAGAAGCCGCCGGGGTAGGTGTGCTCGGGGGCGGGGGTGATGCCGCGGACGGAGCTGATGCCGAGGTAGCGGGGGGTGCGTTTGGTGCCGAGGTGGTGGCGGGCCATGGACCAGACGCCGTCGGCGCCCACCAGAAGGTCGCCGCGGGCGGTGGAGCCGTCGGCGAACCGGGCGGTCACCTCGTCACCGGTCTCCTTGGCCTGGACGAACCGGCTGCCGAGGGTGAGCGCGCCGGGGGGCAGGCAGTCCAGCAGGATGCGGTGCAGCAGGCGGCGGCGCATGGCGACCAGGGGGGCCTTCCATTTGGCCACCAGGTCGGTCGGCTCGATGCGCACCTTGACCTTGCCGGTGTGCGAGACGTAGTTGAACCGATGCGGGCCGGGTACCGCCTCGGCGCGCACCTTCTGGCCGGCCTCGGGGGAGAGGCGGTCCAGGGCCCTGATGCCGTTGGGGGACAGCACCAGGCCGGAGCCGGCGTGCTCGGCCGGGTCGCTCTGGTCGAACACCCGGACCCGGTACCCGCGGCGGGCCAGGCCGAGCGCGGTGCAGAGGCCGCCGATGCCGCCCCCGATGACGAGCACGTTCATGCATCAGCTCCGCATGTCTTGCAGTTCCACCCGAGGAGGGGCATGGCGGTCCATCTAGGTTCGCGTCGGTTCGAGTTCGGCCGCCGCGCCGGGCTCGGCGGCGGGCGGGGCGGGGGGTTCGGGGATGAGAGGCCGTTCGGCGCCGGTGAAGGTGAGGACGTCGCCCTCGGCGGCGATCTTGACGATGTGGCCGGGACGCAGGTCGCCGTACAGGATCTTCTCCGACAGCGTGTCCTCCAGCTCGCGCTGGATGGTGCGGCGCAGCGGCCGGGCCCCGAGCACCGGGTCGTAGCCGCGCTCGGCGAGCAGGGCCTTGGCCTCGGCGGTGACCTCCAGGTCCATGTCGCGGTCGCGCAGGCGGACGGCGAGGCCGGCGAGCATCAGGTCGACGATCTGGATGATCTCTTTCTGCGTCAGCTGGTGGAAGACCACGATGTCGTCGATCCGGTTGAGGAACTCGGGCCGGAAGTGCTGCTTCAGCTCCTCCTGGACCTGCGACTTCATCCGGTTGTGCATCGAGTCGCTGTCGTCCATGGTGGAGAACCCCAGGCTGACGCTCTTGGAGATGACGCGGCTGCCGAGGTTGGTCGTCATGATGATGACGGTGTTCTTGAAGTCGACGACCCGGCCCTGCGCGTCGGTCAGCCGGCCGTCCTCCAGCACCTGCAGCAGCGAGTTGAAGATGTCGCCGTGCGCCTTCTCGATCTCGTCGAACAGGACGACGGAGAACGGCTTGCGGCGGACCTTCTCGGTGAGCTGGCCGCCCTCCTCGTACCCGACGTAACCGGGCGGGGAGCCGAACAGCCGCGAGACGGTGTGCTTCTCCATGAACTCGGACATGTCCAGCATGATCAGCGCGTCCTCGTCCCCGAACAGGAACT